>NZ_BDLP01000644.1:0-1402 GCF_001950415.1 Roseomonas sp. TAS13 | reverse complement strand
GGTGCTTCATGCCCACAAGATTCGCAGGGCTTGTCGTCGAAAACAATCGAACCCTGCAAATCCAGGTCGTCGAGCCCGGAAAATCTCACAGCTAGATCAGTGCCTTACGAGTTATTCAAGGCCGACTAGATAGCTAGCTTCCGGTGCAACCCGGTGCAGGCCACGCGGGACACGGAAGGCTCCGACCCATCCGCCCCGAAGCCTGAGGGGATGAACGGGCTATCCTTCCACGCCGACCGCGAGCGCGACCTGCCGGCGGATGGCGGCCAGCTGCTCGGGCGTGATGTGCGACGCGGTCGCCCTCAGTCGCAGCTTGGAGGTGGTGGCGACCAGGTGCGATACCGCCCAGCATGGCTTGCTGCAGCCGTTCTCCGCTGTCGGCGCGATGGCTACCGCCAAGTCGGGAATGACCAACCCGTCGTCCTCGGTCAGCGGCACCAGGATGGCGTTCGGGTAGGACGGTGCGAACAGGCCGTCATCCTCCACCACCACGGCCGGGCGCCGCTTGTTCGGCTCCTTGGGCAGGGCGTCGCCGCGCCAGTCAGCCAGCACGATCTGTCCCGCCCTGAGGGCGAGGGGCGGGTCAGCCGGCATCGGCGCGCGGCGTGCCCCAGTCCTCGTAGAAGGCCCGCGCCTCGTCGGACGCGGCGACGCGGGTGCCGACCACCGCGCTGGCCTGCCGGATGCGGGCACGCCGCGTCGCGCGGGCCGCCTCGGTCGCGAGATCGCGCAGCAGGGTAGCCAAGCCGATGCCCCGCGATTGGGCCTGGGCCTCCAGCTCGGCCCGCACCTCGTCATCCAGGCGGATGGAGATCGGTACACCCATGATGAACCTCCGTAGCTCTTCACGCACTACATAATTGTAGTGCATACAAGTTGATCCGCAAGGGCGCATCCTGTTGCTTACGAGACGTGTGCGCGGAAGGGCTCGGAGAGCTCAGTTCTGCCATCTTTCGGGCCGCGGCAGGTCTTGGTAGCGCGAGATGGTGTGATCTCTGCCGTCGGTAACGCCGCGGAGGTGGTAGAAAATCCGGCGTTGGCCGGGATGTAGGGCTTGGGTGGCCATCGGACCTGGCGGCTAGCGTGGAGTTGCGACGCTCCCACCCCTGACCGGCCGAGGACCCGATGACCGAGGAGAGATTGCCACTGGCGGACCTGCTGGCGAAAGCAGGAGATGGTAACTTCCTGCGCAGTGTCGCGGAGGCGGTGCTGCAGATGCTGATGGAGGCCGACGTGGAAGGCCAGATCGGTGCCGGGCGGCACGAGCGCACCGGCGGGCACCGTCAACTTGCCGGCCTCGAGGCGACGAGGCTGATTGATCGACAACGGACTCCAGGGCGATCAAGCCCGTGCGGCGACCCCGCTGACCTCGGACCACACCTCGAACGCGCGCGCCCTTGCG
>NZ_BDLP01000643.1:0-1405 GCF_001950415.1 Roseomonas sp. TAS13 | reverse complement strand
CAGCCGCCCCTCGGACACGCTGGCGGTGAGGTCCTCCTCCTCCAGCTCCGGCTCGCGCATCGACCAGTGGGCGACACGGCGCAGCAGCTCCGCCTGCGGCCCGCCGCCGTCATGGCCACGCGCCCAGAGCCAGATATGGTCGGAGAGCAGCAGCGCCACCCGGCCCTCGCCCACCCGGTCCAGGATCATCAGCGGGCTGCCGCCCGGCGCGTCCATCACCATGGTGCCGGAACGCGGCTCCGCCCGCATGTAGCGGTACCAGCGGCCCCAACTCTGCGGCCGGTCGCCGGCATTGGCACCGGGCAGGCCCTCGGTCACCGGATGGCGCTGGCCGGCATCGGTGACATGTGCGCGGAAGGGGCCGTCCACCTCGGCATCGTTGCCGCCGCGCGGTGGCGGGGCGAAGCCGAAGTTCAGCCCGTTGCCGAAGCCCGCCCCGCTGCCCAGGGGCGGCCGCACCGGCAGGACCTGCCCCAGCGGCGTCAGGGCGAGGCTGGTCGGGCCGCTGAATTCCGGCCCCACGGACAGCAGCAGCGCGCCGCCGCCGCGCACATAGTCGGCGATGTTCCGCAGGTATTGTGGCGGCAGGAAGCCGCGGTTGCTGAAACGGTCGAAGACGATCAGGTCGAAGTCGCGCAACCGCTGCTGGAACAGCTCCCGCACCGGGAAGGCGATCAGCGCCAGCTCGTTCAGCGGCGTGTTGTCGTCCTTCTCCGGCGGGCGGAGGATGGTGAAGTGGACGAGGTCCACGTTCGGATCGGCCTTCAGCAGCCGGCGCCAGGTACGCTCCCCGGCATGCGGCTCGCCGGAGACGAGAAGCACGCGCAGCCGCTCCCGCACGCCGTTGATCGTCACCACGGCACGGTTGTTCAGGGTGGAGACCTCGCCCGGCCGTTCCTCGGCCGCGACCTCGACCACCGTGGGGCCGCCGCGCTCGATCGGCACGGCGATGCGGTGCTCGCGGCCCAGCGGCACGCTTTCCACGCGCGGCGCGGCGCCGTCGCGGCGGATGGTCAGGCGCACGGCGCCGCCGTCGGCCGCCCCCGCGGGCACGCCCAGATCCTCCGCGACCACGCGCAGCTCCACCGAGCGGCCGACGATGCCGAAGCCCGGCGCCTCGATCACCCGCAGCCGCCGGTCCACCTCGCCGGGCCGCCCGGCCAGCAGGGCGTGGAAGGGCGCGTCCAGGGCGGGGCCGCCGGCGGCGCCGGGCGGGGGGATGTCATGGACCTGCCCATCGGTCAGGGCGACGATGCCGGCAAGGCGCGCGCGCGGGATCTCGGCCAGGGCGGTCTCGATGGCGCCGTAGAGCCGCGTGCCCCGGTTGCCGCCTTCTTCCACGGTGATGCTGCGGAACTCCAGATCCGGGATGCGGCCGAGGCGCTGCTCCAGCACGTCCCGCGCC
>NZ_BDLP01000642.1:0-1419 GCF_001950415.1 Roseomonas sp. TAS13 | reverse complement strand
CACTACCTGGGCACTTTGAACGGTAGTGCTGTTGCCTATCTGTTGGGTGATGCGGCAGGAGGCGGGGCGATGGGCATCCGCGGTGGTGGCAGTGACCTGGACAACTGGCTCACGCCCTTTCTTGAGGTAATGGGGCGCAAGACGCGCCGGATCTGGGCTCCGCTCTACCTGCGCGGGCTACTCGGTCCCGGCGAGCGCAAGAGCCTGCAGCCGATGGCAGCAAGGCTGGGGCTTTCAGGCCATGACCAGCTGCAGCACTTCATTGCCAGTCCGGCCTGGGATGATGCGCCGTTGTGGGCGGTGCTGGCGCGCGAGGCGGACCGACTGGTGGGCGGGCCTGACGCGTATCTCGTGGTCGACGACACGGCGCTGCCCAAGCAGGGCACGCTGTCGGTGGGCGTGGCGCGACAGTACTGCGGCCAGTTGGGCAAGCAGGCGAACTGCCAGTCGCTGGTCTCGCTGGCCCTGGCCAGGCGTGAGGTGCCGGTGCCAGTGGCCCTGCGCCTGTTTCTGCCCGACACCTGGACCGGCGATGCGGATCGCTGTGCCCGGGCCGGCGTGCCGGAGACGGAGGTGGTGCCCCGAACCAAAGGCGAGATCGCCTTGGCTGAGCTGGACCGGCTTGGATCCGCCGGCGTGCGGTTCGGCACCGTGCTGGCCGACGCAGGCTACGGCGCCAGTGCTGTGTTCCGCCAGGGGCTGTCGGAACGCGGCCTGCTTTGGGCCGTGGGCATCGCGCGCAACCAGAAGGTCTACGGCGCGGTCGTGCAACTCACCGTTCCTGCCGGGCGCAGGCGGCGCGCTGTGCCCAGCGAGGAGCCCCGCGAGGCCGAGGCAGTACTGGCTGCGCAGCCCTGGCGGCGGGTCACCTGGCGCCAGGGCACCAGGGGAGCGCTCGCTGCCCGGTTTGCCGCCATCCGTGTTCGCGTCGGCGACGGACCGGCCTGGGGCAACAACCGCCATCTGCCCGGTGACGAGGCCTGGCTGGTGGGCGAGTGGCGTTCCTCGGGCGAGCGCAAGTACTACCTGAGCAATCTCGCGCCCCGCACGTCGCTGCGCGGGCTGGCGGCGGCCATCAAGGCGCGCTGGGTGTGCGAGCAGGCACACCAGCAGCTCAAGCAGGAACTGGGATTGGGCCACTTTGAGGGCCGCTCGTGGACGGGCCTGCACCGACACGCGCTGATGACCTGCATCGCCTTCGCCTACCTGCAGCACCTGCGCCTCGCCCAGCACCGCCAGGCGAGCCGGGGGAAAAATGCTGCCCACCGTTCCGGGACCGCCGCCGCACCCGAGCCTGCCTGCCGTGCGACAGGCCATCACCGCACGGCTGTTTGCTCACCTCGCATCACCCGTGCGATGTCCACATTGCAGACGACGATTCCTGCCGCCCATCAAACCTAAAGTGCCCAGGTAGTGCTA
>NZ_BDLP01000641.1:0-1423 GCF_001950415.1 Roseomonas sp. TAS13 | reverse complement strand
GCGCAGGGCGCCGCCCGCGCTGGCGCCGGGCGTCAGCAGCGCGGCGAGGATGATCCACAGCGCCGAAAGGCGCGAGGCGGGCAGGTTCACCAGGTCGTCGAAGCGTGCGGCGGCCCAGCCATAGTCGGTGTACCGGGGCGTGCGGTGGCCGATCATGCTGTCGGCGGTGTTGGCGGCCTTGTACCCTGCGATGCCCGGCAGGCCGGCGACCCCGCACCAGAAGGCCGGCGCCACCACCCCGTCGGAGAAATTCTCGGCCAGGCTCTCGATGGCGGCACGCACGACGCCCGGCTCGTCCAGCACGGCCGGGTCGCGGCCCACGATTCGCGACACCGCCTCGCGCCCGCCCGTCAGTCCGCGCGCCTCCAGCGCCCGGGCCACGGCGCGCACGTGATCGTGCAGACTGCGCTGCGCCGGCAGGCTGGCGGCGAGCAGCGCCAGCAGGATCACCGCCGGCCAAAAGGGCAGATACCGCAGCAGGACGCCCTGCAACAGCGCGGCGGGCACCACGGCGGCGAGCAGGAGAAGGAGCTGCGCGAGGAGGCCGGCGAGGCGCCTTGCCTTATTCGTGCCGGTTTCCCGATTCAGACGGCGTTCCAGCCATGCGATGAGGCCGCCCATCCAGACCACCGGATGCCGGATCCGGCGGAACAGGGCTTCGGGGTAGCCAAGGACGGCTTCCAGCGCGAGGGCGCCGGCCAGAACAAGCAGCGTGGGCAAGGGCGAGACGATTGCTGATGATGAATGCGGCAGGGGCTAGCATGTCCCGCGATGGCGCGTCAGGCGCCGTGACGGAACATGGCGGCCGGCTGGCCGCGGCGCGGCTGCTCTTTCCGGGGGCGCCGGAGCCTTTCCTCGACCTGTCCACGGGCATCAACCCGCGGCCCTATCATCTGCCGCGCTTTCCGGCCGATGCCTTCACGCGCCTGCCGGAGCCGGAGGCGCTGTGGGAGTTGCAGACGATCGCGGCCGCCGCCTATGGCGCGGCCTCGCCGGAGATGGTGGCCGCCGCGCCGGGCACGCAGATCCTGATCAGCCTGCTGCCGAACCTGCTTCCCTGGCGCGACGTCGCGGTGCTCGGCCCGACCTATGCCGAGCACGCCCTGGCCTGGCAGGCGGCCGGGGCGCGGGTGACGGTGGCGGAAAGCCTGGAGGCGCTGGCGGGGCACGAGGTGGCGGTGCTGTGCAACCCCAACAACCCCGACGGGCGCCGGCACGGGCGGGACGCGCTGGCCGGCCTGGCCGGCCGGGTGCGGCTGCTGGTGGTGGACGAATCCTTCGCCGATTTCGAAGGGCCGGAACGCAACGCGGCGCCGCTGCTGCCGAGGCCGGACCTGCTGGTGCTGCGCTCCTTCGGCAAGAGCTACGGCCTGGCCGGGCTGCGCCTGGGCTTCGCCCTGTCTCTTGATCACATCTACGCACA
>NZ_BDLP01000640.1:0-1423 GCF_001950415.1 Roseomonas sp. TAS13 | reverse complement strand
GCCGGGGGAGCTGGCCGAGCGCCTGGCGGGGGTGCAGGATCCGGATCTCCGGGCGGCGCTGGAAAGAATGGCCCAGGGCGTCTATCGGAAGCGCTGACGGCAAGCGGAGCGATCCATCATGACGATTTCCCGACGCGGCATGCTCGCGGCCACGGCTATCGGTATCCCCCTGGGGACGCCGGTCCTGCTGGCGCTCCGCCCGGCCCATGCCCAGACGCCGGCCCCCGCTGGCGCCCCCGCCAACACCGCCCCGGCGACGCCGGACCCGCGCATGGCCGAGCGCGGCGCGGGCAAGGCGGATGCCCCGGTGACGGTGATCGAGTATTTCTCCCTCACCTGCCCGCATTGCGCCCGCTTCCACAACGAGGTCTGGCCGAAGGTGAAGGCCGACCTGGTCGAACCTGGCAAGGCCCGCATGGTGTGGCGCGACTTCCCGCTGGACCAGCTGGCGCTCGCCGCCGCCTGTGCCGCCCGCGCCCTGCCGGTGGACCGCTACGAGGGCTTCGTCAGCGCCCTCTTCGCCAACCAGGACCGCTGGGCCTTCGCGCGCGGCATCGACAACCTGGGCGAAGTGGCCAAGATCGCGGCGCTGGCCGGCATGTCGCGCGCCGATTTCGACGCCGCCGTGAACGACCGCAACCTGCAGCGCGCCATCATGGAGATGCGGCAGCAGGGCGAGAAGGAGTTCAACGTGAACAGCACGCCGACCTTCGTCTTCAACGGCAAGTCCGTGCCGGGCGAGATTCCCTTCGAGCGCTTCGCCGAGCTGGTGAAGCAGGCCACGCCCGGCTGACGGACCACAGGTCCCAGAGATCAAGGATCGTTTCCTGGATGGACTCCATTTCGCCGCGCGCCCTGCCCGGCGATGAAGGGGGCGACGGGGAGGAGGGCGGCACCACCCGCGCCTCTTCCCGGGACAGCGAGGCGACGGAGCGTGCCCTGCGTTCCGCCACGCTCACCCGCCTGCGCATCGCCGGCTTCAAATCCTTCGCCGAGGCGCAGACGGTCGAGGTCCTGCCCGGCCTGACCGGCATCGTCGGCCCGAACGGCTGCGGCAAGTCCAATGTCGTGGAGGCGCTGCGCTGGGCCATGGGCGAATCCAACGCCCGCGCCATGCGCGGCGCCGGGATGGACGACGTGGTCTTCGCCGGCACCAGCACCCGCGCCGCCCGCTCCCATGCCGAGGTCGCGCTCTGGCTGGAGGATGCCGCCGGCCTCGCCCCGCCGCCGAATGCCGAGGTGACGGAGCTGGAGATCATCCGCCGCATCGAGCGCGGCGAGGGCACCGGCTACCGCATCAACGGGCGCGAGGTGCGCGGGCGCGACGTGGCGACGATGTTCGCCGATCTCGGCACCGGCTCGCGCGCCTCCGGCATGGTCAGCCAGGGCAAGGTCGCGGCGCTGATCGGCGCCAGGCCCGAGG
>NZ_BDLP01000639.1:0-1425 GCF_001950415.1 Roseomonas sp. TAS13 | reverse complement strand
TCGCCTTACGGTGGAGCTGTGCGTAGATGTGATCAAGAGACAGTCCGATACCTCGTAGCCTTCGGCGCGAATCGCCTCGGCGAGGCGGGCGCGGCCAGCCTCGGTTTCGGCACGGACGCGGCCGGTCGACAGGTCCACCTCGACCTTGGCGGCGGGGTCCACGCTCTTCACCGCCTCGGTCACGGACTGGACGCAATGGTTGCAGTCCATACCCTTCACGGTCAGTTCGATCATTTTGCCAGTTCCTCCAGGATGGGGCAGTCGGGGCGGGAATCACCCCGACAGCAGGAAACGAGTTGCCGCAGGCTGCCGGCGATGGCCTGCAGCGAGGCGGCCTTGGCCTCCAGCGCCAGGATATGCTCCTGGGCGATGGTGCGGACATCGGCGCTGGCGCGGCTGCCGTCGCTCCAGAGCTCCAGCAGGCGTTTCACCTCGACCAGCGGGAAGGCCAGTTCCCGCGCGTGGCGGGCGAAGCGCAGGGCGGCGACATCGCGCTCGTTGTAGCTGCGGTAGCCATTGGCGAGGCGGCGCGGGCGGATCAGCCCGGCCTCCTCGTAGCGGCGGATCGCCTTGGCGCTGAGGCCGCTGACGGCGGCCGCCTCACCGATGTTCATGCGCGGTCTCCCCTTCCGGCTTCCAGCGCGTCAGGCGCAGCGCATTGCCGAGCACGGTCAGCGAGGACAGCGCCATGGCGCCACCCGCCAGGGCGGGCGACAGGCCGCCCAGCGCCGCGGCGGGGATGGCCAGGGTATTGAACGCGAAGGCCCAGCCGAGGTTCTGCGCGATGGTGCGCCAAGTGGCATGCAGCACGGAAAGGGCGGCGGGCACGAGGCGCGGATCGGGGCGCAGCAGGGCCAGGTGCGCGGCGGCGAAGGCGGCATCGGTGCCACCGCCCATGGCGATTCCGAGATCGGCGGCGGCGAGCGCCGGGGCGTCGTTCACCCCATCCCCCACCATGGCGACGCGGCGCCCCTCGGCATGCCAGGCGGCGAGGCGGGTGGCCTTGTCCTCCGGCAGCAGCCGGGCCGCGACCTCGTCGATGCCGAAGCGGCGCGCGGCCTCGCGGGCGGCTGCCTCGTTGTCGCCGCTCAGCATGGCGGTGCGCAGGCCCAGGGCGTGGAGGCGCGCCACCGCCTCGGCGGCACCGGCACGGGGGGCATCCTCGAAGCCCAGCAGGGCCAGCACGCGCTCGCCCTCCGGCCCGGATTCGATCAGCCAGGACTGCGAATAGCCGTGCGCCGCCTGTTCCGCCGAGGCTGCGGCCAGGGGCTCCGGCGCGCCAGCCTGGGGCAGCAGCCGGTCGCTGCCCAGGCGCAGGCGGCGGCCCTCGGCCACGCCCTCCACCCCGCGTCCGGGCAGGGCGCGGAAGGATTCCGCCGGCCGCGGCGTGCCCCCGGCCTCGTCCAGCACGGCGCGGGCGAGAGG
>NZ_BDLP01000638.1:0-1441 GCF_001950415.1 Roseomonas sp. TAS13 | reverse complement strand
GGTGGAGGAGGCGTCCCGCCGCAGCGGCATCCCCGTCGCGCGGATCGGGCGCTTCCAGGCGGGCCCGGCCTCGGTCACGGTGCTGGACCGGGCGGGACGGGCGGTTTCCGTGCCGCGAGGGGGATGGAGCCACTTCTGATGAGCGCAGCGCAGCCCGCCGGAGCCACGGCCCCCCTGGCCATGCCGGGGGAGGAGCCCGCCGGGATGCGGCGCACCATCCGCCTGCTCTTCTTCTGCCAGGCGCTGAGCAACGCGGCCGTGGTGGGGCAGGTCGCGATGTCGGCGCTGATCGGCTACAGCCTCGTGCCCAACAAGATGCTCGCCACCCTGCCGATGGCGTTGCAGATGCTGGCCACCATGGCCGCCTCCATCCCGGCCGGGATGGTCTTCGCCCGCCTCGGCCGCCGCCCGGGCTTCGTCATCGGGGCGCTGCTGTCCTTCACCGGGGCGCTGGCCTTCGCCTGGGGCGTCTGGCGGGGCGACTTCCTGCTCTACTGCCTGGCCTCCGTCCCGGCCGGGCTGGGCGCCGGCGTGGCGCAGCACTACCGCTTCGCCGCCGCCGAGGTCGCCACCCCGGCCTATCGCCCCAGGGCGATCAGCCTCGTCATGGCGGGCGGCATCCTTTCCGCCGCGCTGGGGCCGGAGCTGGTGAAGCACACGCGCGGCCTCCTGGAGCCGGTGCTCTTCCTGGGCACCTACCTCACCCTGTCGCTGCTGCCGCTCTGCTGCCTCGCGCTGCTGGCCTTCACCCGCCTGCCGCCGCCGCCGCCCCGGCCGAAGACCGCGCTGCGCGTGGCGGAGATCCTGGCCCGCCCGGCCTTCGTGACGGCGGCGCTGACCGCCGCCGTGGCCTACGGCACCATGAACCTCGTGATGACCTCCACCCCGCTGGAGATGATGCTCTGCGGCTTCGGGATCGGGGAAAGCACCACGGTCATCCAGCTCCACTCGCTGGCGATGTTCGCGCCCGGCTTCGTCACGGGGCGGCTGATCGCGCGCTTCGGCGCGCGGCGGGTGATCCTCTGGGGCGTGGCGCTCACGGCGGCCTGCGTGCTGGCCAGCCTGGCGGGGCGGCAGTTCGCGCATTTCTCCCTGGCGCTGGTCGCGCTGGGGATCGGCTGGAACTTCATGTTCGTGGGCGCCACCAACCTGCTGGGCGAAAGCCATGCCCCGGCGGAGCGCTTCAGGGTGCAGGCGGTCAACGACTGCATCGTCTTCGGCACGGTGGCCTGCACCGCCCTGGGCTCCGGCCTGCTGCACGAATGGCTGGGCTGGGAGGCGGTGAACCTGCTGCTGCTGCCGGCGCTGGCCCTGGCGCTGTGGCGGGTCTCCGCGACGCGCCCCGCCCTGGCCTGACGGGGCCGCGGCCGTCCCGCACCATGGAGGCCATCGGACCCGCGCCGGCTCCTGCCGGCCGCGGGCGCGCTGGTGGCTGCGGGGG
>NZ_BDLP01000637.1:0-1446 GCF_001950415.1 Roseomonas sp. TAS13 | reverse complement strand
ACCCGGGCCCGGCTGACCCCGATCTTCGAGATGCGCGACCTCGGCCCGCAGGTGCTGAAGGGCTTCAGCGAGCCCTGCCCCGCCTTCCTGGTGCGCCGCGAGGTCCAGCGCAGCGGCCAGCGCCGGCGCCTCGCCCGCCCCGACGCCTTCGTCAACCGGCTGACCGATCTCGCGCGGCTGCAAAAGGCCTGGGAAAGCGTGCTGGCCGGCGCCAGCCGGACGGTGCTGCTGCGGGGCGAGGCCGGGATCGGCAAGTCGAGCCTGCTGCGCCGCTTCCTGGCGACGCGGCGGGACCGCATCGGCTCCGCCACGCTGACCTTCATCGCCTCCCCCTTCCACACGGACACGCCCTTCTATCCCCTGGTGTCGCCGCTGCGCGGCCTTGCCCGCCTGGCCCCCGGCCAGGACTGGCCGGATGCGCTGATCCGGCTGCGGCACTGGCTGGGCGACGAGGGCGCGGAGATCGACGAACGCGCGGCCGCGCTGGCGGAGCTGCTGCTCGGCGGCAGCGGCGAGGCGGGCGCGCGGCCGGCGGCCCTGGCCGCCATGGCGCCGCGCCGGCTGCGCGGCCTGACCCTCGCGGCGCTGCTCGACCAACTCACCCGCCTCTCGGCGCGGCAGCCGCTCTGCCTGGTGGTGGAGGACCTGCACTGGCTCGACCCCAGCTCCATGGAGCTGCTCGAACGCGCCCTGTCCCGGCTGCCGGGCCGCTGCCTGCTCCTGCTCACCTCGCGCGAGGCCTTCGCCCCGCCCGCCACGCCCACCTGGAACGATGTCGAGCTGCTGGATCTGCGCCCGCTGAGCGAGCCCGACATGGTGCAGCTGGTGGAAAGCGTCGCCGGCTCCGCCGCCGGCGGCCCGCACCTGACACGGCGGATCAGCCGGCTGGTGGCGTCGCGCACGGAAGGCGTGCCGCTCTACGCGCAGGAACTGGCGCGCGCCATCCTGGACGGCACGGTGGAGGCCGAGGCGGAGGTGCCGCCCAGCCTGCGGGAATGCCTCGTGGCGCGGCTCGACCGGGCGCAATCGGCCAAGGCGGTGGCGCAGGCGGCGGCGGTGGCCGGGCGCTCCGTGCCGCGCGACCTGCTCCAGGCGGTCACGGAACTGCCGGAGGAGGAGCTGGACGCCGCCCTGTCGCATCTGGAACTGGCCGGGGTGCTGCAGCGGCGCAGCCTGCCGGGCCGCGAGGGCTGGACCTTTCACCACGCGCTGCTGCGCGACGCCGCCTACGAGAGCCTGGTGCGCGACCGGCGCCGCCTGCTGCATGCGCGGCTCGCCCAGGCTCTGCCGAGGCTCGACGCGGACCGGGTCGCCACGGAGCCGGAAGTGCTGGCGCATCACCTCGCCGAGGCCGGGCGGGTGGCGGACAGCGTGCCGCTCTGGCTCGCCGCGACGCGCCGCAGCCTGGCGCGCTCCGCCTATCCCGAGGCGACGCGCCTGCTGCGG
>NZ_BDLP01000636.1:0-1449 GCF_001950415.1 Roseomonas sp. TAS13 | reverse complement strand
GCCGCAGAGGCCGGGCCCAGCCTGCCGGAGGCGATCCGTCGCCAGCTGCGGCAGGTGCAGCACGAGGTAGCGCCGCTCCGTCATTCCGCGCCCATCTCCACGGGTGCGAGTGTCGCCGTGGCATGATCCCGGGCCACGCGCCACGCATCCGGCTCGGCGCCGATCCATAGGACCGCCCCCGCCGCGCGGGCCAGCAGCAATGCGCAGAACGCCAGCGTGGCACCCGCATCCGTCGCTCGAACCTCGTGCAGGGCGGCTCGCGCCAACCCGCGGCCCGGCAAGGTGCGGTCGATCGCGTCGCAGATGGGGATCGTGCCGCTGTCTCGCGCAGCGCCGCCGCGCTCCAGGTGCGCGACATTGGCGCGAAGGGAGGTCAGGAGGGCAGCGCGGTCGAACGGCTGGTTAGCGGCAGCCATGCCGCACGGCCCTAGCCGGTGCTGTGCGGGCGCGCGGTGCGCGCCTTCATCACGACGTACCCGGCTCGGCGCAGATGTTCCGCGAGCCGCTCCGCGGCAATGCCGGCAGCGAACTCGCCGCCGCCGCGGCGTGGCTTGCCACGCTCATCATAGCGTAGCGCATAGGACAACACTTCGGCGATCTCCTCCGAGGTGGCGGCAGTCAGCGCGGCTCGGTCCGAATCAGGTTCGAGATCGTCAGTCATGCAGCCACGTTACGCGCTGCTGCCCGAACAAATCAAGAACGATTCGCCACATTTCAACGTGGATTTCAGAAGAAGCCATTGAATCGGCGTGATCCCGGCCGTTGTTATGCCGGGGAAGGTGACCCCGCCCCAGCGTGTTGTGGTCCGATGCAGCGGCGCCCGGCGCGGCGGGCGAGGGCACCCGGCTGTGCTTGGTCTCCTGCGGCGGGCTTACGGAGCTAGCTTGGGGATGGGCGATACTCCTTTCCGGTCGCCCTCATCCAGTTCGGCGCGCGATTTCATGGTGGTGCGCGTCGCGCAGCTGCGGGCTGCGCTCCGCAGCCGCCCGCAGCTTCAGCCATGCCGCATCGAGCCAACGTTGCGAGACGGGCGGAGCGCCCGCCACCAGCCGGGCCAGCGCCGTGACCGGCACCACGGCACCGGTCAGTTCGCCCTCGAACTCGGCACTGCCGGCCGCGATGACATGCGCCCGTACCAGCACGGCACGATCCGACACCAGATCCTCGACCGCGCGGCGGTGCCGGTAGTTCTGCCGCAACGGGTTCGGCAGCGTGAAGCGCTCCGCGCTGCCGGGAAAGCGCTGCCGCCACTCGCGGCCATCCACCTCCCCCGACACGATGCCGGCATAGCGCTTGGTTTCCAGCACCAGCACGGCGTCCGACGCTCGGACCAGGTGGTCAATCTGCGTCAGGCCACGGCCGTCGCGCACGATGACGTCATGCAGCGCCGCCGCACCCAGTGCCTCCAGCACCTCGCGGACCGACGCCTCGCTCTTGGCGCCCACGATC
>NZ_BDLP01000635.1:0-1450 GCF_001950415.1 Roseomonas sp. TAS13 | reverse complement strand
GCCGTATTGCGGCGTGGTCAACACGAGATCGAAGCGGCCGGGATGGCAGCGTGGCCGGCCGATCTGCACGATCCGCGTGCGGCCTCCGGAGCTTGCGCGGACCCAGCGCGCGGCGGGCACGCTGCGGCGTCCGACGCCGATCACGAGGTCCGGCCAGGGCGGGGCCAGCCTCGCACGGGAGACCCGGTCGAGGCTGGCCGGGCCGATGCCGCCGAAGCGGGTGGGCAGCAGGCGGAGCAGGTTGTGGCGCAGGGGGATCGCCTCCACCACGCCGCCACAGGCGGCGGCCACGGCCTCGGCCAGGGCCAGCACCTGGTTGTTGTCGCCGGTGCGGGGGCCGAGCAGGGCCCAGACCAGGAATCCTTGGTGCGCACCTTCGTGCGCCCCTTCGTGCACCCTTGGGGCCTTCGTGCTGTCCGTCTCGCCCATGCGCTCTTCCCGGGGGCGCGGAAGATGGCCCCGGGCCGGAATGCCGGCAAGGCCGTCCCATGCGCATAGCCTATGTCGCGGGCACGGCCCTGCCCTCCCGTGTCGCCAGCGCCGTCAACGTGATGAGCATGTGCCGCGCCCTCGCCGCCGCCGGGCACGAGGTGACGCTCTACGCGCGCGGGCGGCAGGCGGATGCGGCAGCGGTCTTCGGGGCCTTCGGGATGGCCCCCTGCTTCGAGATGGTGTTGCGGGCGCCGCCGCACCTGCCGCTGGCGAAGAACCTGCTCTATCCGGTGCTGGCGGCGCGGGAGATGGCGGCGCGCCCGGCGCCGGACCTGCTCTACGGACGCCATGCCTATGCGCTGGCGGCGGCGGTCGCGCGGAGCCGGGCGCCCTTCGTGTATGAGGCGCATGCGCTGCCGCTGCGGCGCGCCCGGCGCGTGGCGGAATCCTGGCTGTTCCGGCACCGCCGGATGGCGCTGATGGTCGCGATCTCCCGCAGCCTCGCGGAGGATTATGCCGCCCGGGTGCCGGCGCTGCGCGGGCGCCCGGTGATGGTGGCGCATGATGGCGCCGACCCCGTGACGGACCCCGGCCCGCTGCCCGGACCCTGGCCGGGCCGGCCGGGCGTGCCGCAACTGGGCTATGTCGGGCACCTCTATCCCGGCAAGGGCATGGAGATGGTGGCGGCGCTGGCCGAGGCCCTGCCCGGATGCGACCTGCATGTGGTGGGGGGGACGGAGCGGGACCTCGCCATCTGGCGGCAACGTTGCGCGGGGCAGGCGAACCTGCACCTGCATGGCCATGTGCCGCACGCCCGGGTGCCGGCCTGCCTGGCACGCTTCGACCTGCTGCTGGCGCCGCCCTCGCCCAGCGTGGCCTCTGCGGCGGGGCGGGAGATCGGGCGCTGGATGTCGCCGCTCAAGCTCTTCGAGTACATGGCGGCGGGAAAGCCGATCCTCGTCTCCGACATCCCGGCGCTGCGGGCTGTCTCTTGATCACATCCACGCACAGCTCCACC
>NZ_BDLP01000634.1:0-1469 GCF_001950415.1 Roseomonas sp. TAS13 | reverse complement strand
CCATGCGCCACGCCGGCCATCCCATCGGCCACCCCCTGGCGTATCCCCTGGCCCACCCATCCGGCCACCGGGCATGACCGGCGCGCCGGCGCCGATCGAACTCGCCCTGGCCGAGGCACGCGCCGCCGCCTTGCGGGGCGAGGTGCCGGTGGGCGCGGTGGTCACCGACCCGCGCGGCCTCGTCCTGGCCCGCGCCGGCAACGAGGTGGAGGCCCGCCAGGACCCCTCCGCCCATGCAGAGATCCTGGCGCTGCGCGAAGCCGCCGCCCGGCGCCGCCATAAATGGCTGGCGGACTGCACCCTGACGGTCACGCTGGAACCCTGCCCCATGTGCGCCCAGGCCGCCTCGCTGTTCCGCGTGAAACGGGTGGCCTTCGGCGCCTATGACCCCAAGGGCGGCGGGGTGGAGCACGGCGCCCGGATCTATGCCGCCTCCTCCTGCCACCACGCCCCAGAAGTCGTCGGCGGCCTGCGCGAGACCGAATGCGCGCTATTGCTGCGGGATTTCTTCGCGGAGCGGCGCTGACCGGCCTTTGCCGCACCGCCGGCCACCCCCTTTTCGCGGCGCGGCAACATCCGCCCTTGCACGGAGCGCGGCAGCAGGACATGTACGGCCTGTCATCCAACCTCCATCCTGGCGGCGGCCCCGGCTGCGCGGTTCCATCCGGGCCGCCTGTCCGGACCGCCTGTCCGGGCCGGGCATCCCGCCCGGCGGGCTGCCCATGCAACAGGAGACGCCCCGATGCGAACCCTGCCCTGGCTCGACACCTCCGCCCGTTACGGCCTGGTCAGCCGGGCGCTGCACTGGGGCATGGCCCTGCTCTTCGCCTGGCAGTTCGCCGGCATGGTGGTGAAGGTCACGGCCGGGCGCACCCCGCTCACCGCCTTCCTGGTCGGCACCCATGCCAGCGTCGGCGCCCTGCTCTTCCTGCTGATCCTGCTGCGCGGCGCCTGGGGCCTGTACAACCTGCGCCGCCGCCCGCCGCACGAGCCCGGCCCGCTCGGCCTCGCCGCCCGCCTCGGCCACCTCGCCCTCTATGCCCTGATGCTGGCCGTCCCCGCCCTGGCTCTGCTGCGGCAATACGGCTCGGGCCGCGCCTTCGCACCCTTCGGCATCCCGCTCTGGCCCGCTTCCGGCGAGCGGATCGAGGCGTTGGTCGCCCCCGCCAACACGGCGCACGGCCTCCTGGCCTGGACGCTCCTGGCCCTGATCGGCGGCCACATCGCCATGGTGCTGCTCCACCGCTTTCTCTGGCGCGACGGCGTCCTCGCCCGCATGGCCGGCCGCGCCCGCGGGGCGCATCCCGCGCCGGCCTCCCCCGGCCAGGAACCCGTGCGCATCCTAGAGGCTGTTGTGGACCTGGGTGATTGAGGTGAGGTGCTTGAGCATGAGGCAAGCAAAGGCGACGAGATGGAGGCCTGCGAGTGTTTCGGGCAGGCGTTCATAGTCGCGGACGAGGCGTCGGAAG
>NZ_BDLP01000633.1:0-1480 GCF_001950415.1 Roseomonas sp. TAS13 | reverse complement strand
GGGAACACCCCGCGGGCATCGCCGCTCGGCCCATTCCGGGGGGGGGGCGCCGCCTTCCCGGTCCGGCTCCGCCCATGGGCCGGAAGCGCGATGCCCCAGGGTTCCGCCGCGCGGCGCGCACGCCTATATCGCTGCCGTGCTTATTCCCTTCCGCAAGATGCACGGACTCGGCAACGACTTCGTCGTGCTCGATGGCCGTGAGCAGCCCCTGCCCCTGACGCCCGCGCGCATCGTCGCCATCGGCGACCGCCGCCGGGGCGTGGGCTTCGACCAGCTCGTGGTGCTGGAGCCTGCGCCGGAGGGAAGCGACGTCTTCATGCGCATCGCCAACCCGGACGGTTCCGAGGCCGGGGCCTGCGGCAACGCCACGCGCTGCGTCGCCAGCCTGCTGATGGCCGAGAGCGGGCGGGAACACGTCACCATCCGCACCATCTCCGGCGCCCTGCCGGCGAAGGCGCTGCCGGACGGGCTGATCCAGGTGGACATGGGCCCGCCGCGCCTCGGCTGGCAGGACGTGCCCCTGGCGCGGGAGGCCGACACGCTGCGCCTGCCGCTCTCCCTCGGCCCGGTTTCCGGGCCTGCGGCCTGTTCCATGGGAAACCCGCACGCCACCTTCTTCGTCAAGGATCTGGCGGCGATCGACCCGGCGGCCCTGGGCCCGGCGCTGGAGCACGATCCCTGGTTCCCGGAGCGGGCCAATATCGGCTTCGCCCAGGTCCTGGCTCCGGATCGCCTCCGCCTTGTGGTCTGGGAGCGTGGCGCAGGGCTGACCCTGGCCTGCGGTTCCGGAGCCTGTGCCACGCTGGTGAACGCGGCGCGGCGTGGGCTCACGGGGCGGGAGGCCACGGTGTCGCTGCCGGGCGGCGACCTGCGGATCGCCTGGCGGGAGGATGGGCATGTGCTGATGACCGGACCGGCCGAGACCGCCTATCGCGGCGAGATCGAGATCTGAGGCGGCCCCGCCGGGAACGGTCCCGGCGGAAGCGACCGGGTCGCTTCCCGTCGTTCCAACGGCCCGGGCAGCCGGTCCCGTCCTCCGGGCCCGTTTGTCCGGGACCATCATCGAGACACCGCCCCTTTCCAGGCCCAAGGGCCGGGGCGGCAGGGGAGGCAGGAATCGCATGGCGCTGAAGGATCTCTGGAACCGGCTGACCGGCCGCGCGCCGGCCACGGAAGCCCCGCCCGAGGGCCCGCCCCAGACCCCCTCGCATGACGGGTTGCCGGAACCCTTCGAGCCTCCGCCGCCCCCGGATGCGGTGGGGATCGATGTCTGGTCCAACCCCCTCCCCGCCGTGGCGCCGGAGGGCGGCGTGCCGCTGGAGGCACTGGACCCGGCCGCCGCGGCCGAGGAGGAGGCGCAGGCCAGGCTGGCGCAGACCCCGCCACCCCTGGGCCCTCATCCGGACCACGGCCTGCCCACGGCCTTCGCGCCGGGAGCGGCGGCACCCGGCACCATCTCTGGCCCAACCTCCTCTGGCCC
>NZ_BDLP01000632.1:0-1482 GCF_001950415.1 Roseomonas sp. TAS13 | reverse complement strand
TCGCCTTACGGTGGAGCTGTGCGTAGATGTGATCAAGAGACAGCTTTCGCGCGGGAGCGCCATTGGCTGGGCGCGACGGCGGAAAGCCACCGCCTGCACGACGCGCCGCGCGACCACCGCCTGCTGGGCGAGCGCCAGGACCCGGAACCCCGCCTCTGGGGCCGCGAGTTCGACACGCTGCTGGAACCCTGGCTGGACGACCACCGCCTGGGCGGTGAGCCGGTGCTGCCCGGCGCCGCCATGCTGGAAATGGCGCTCGCCGCCGCCGCCCTGCGCTTCCCCGAGGCCCCGGCGCTGGAGGTCGCGACCTTCCAGATCCTCCGCCCCCTGCCGCTTTCCGATGGCGAGACGCGGCAGGTGCGTCTGCGCCTCGCCGATGATGGCGTCGTCACCCTGGAAAGCCGCCTGCGCCTGGCCGAGACCGCCTGGACGCTGCATGCCCGCGGCCGCCTGGGCGAGGCCGGCGAGGCCGCGCTTCCCGTCACCGCCGCCCTGGCCCTGGCCGCGCCGGACGAGATGACGGGACCGGAGATCACCGCGCTCGCCGCCCGCCTCGGCCTGGATTACGGCCCGGCCTTCCGCCCGCTGGTTTCCGTCGCCACCGAGGGCGGGCAGGCGCTGCTCCGCCTCGCCCTGCCCGGGGCCGCCCCGCCGGACGAGGGCTTCCACCTCCACCCCGTCCGCCTCGACGGCGCGCTGCAGGGGCTGATCGGGTTGCTGGCGCCGCAGTTCCCGGCCCGCGCCGACGCGCTGCCGGAGGGCGAGGCCCTGGTCCCCGTCCGCTTCGAGCGCCTGGTCTTCCGCCGTGGCGCTGCCCCGGCGGACAGCGCGGAGCTCCGCCTCGCCAGCCTGGGGGAGCGTTCCGCCGAGGCCAGCCTCCTGCTGCGCGACGCCGCCGGCCAGGTGGTGGCCTTCGCCCAGGGCGTGACCCTCCAGCGCCTGCGCCTGGCGCGCGGCGAGGAAGCGCCGCTGCGTGCCTTCCGGCTGGAGGACGTGCCGGTCGCCGACCCCTCGCTGCCGGCTCCCGAACCCGCCCTCGACGACGCCCTCGCCGCCGCGATGCGGGCCGACGAGCGGCTGCACCTCAGCGAATCCGCCCTGCTGCTGGAGGGCTGGGCCGGTGTCCTGGCGCAGCGCGCCCTGTCCGCCCTGCCCACCATCCGTTCCGCCCCGGCCACGCCGCCCGCCACCCTGGCCGGCGGGCTGTGGCAGGCCCTGGCGGAGGACGGCCTCGCCCACCATGACGGCACCGCCTGGCGCCTGCTGCCGCAGGAGGAACTGCCGGCGCCCGAGGAGATCTGGCAGTCCGTCCTGGCCGACCAGCCCGCCCTGGCGCACGACCTCGCCTGGCTCGCCCTGGCGGCGGAACGCCTGCCGGACAGCCTCGCCGGCCATGTCCCCGCCCTGCCGCTCGCCCCGCCCGACCTTGCCGGCGGCCAGGCTGTCTCTTGATCACATCTATGCACAGCTCCACCGTAAGGC
>NZ_BDLP01000631.1:0-1492 GCF_001950415.1 Roseomonas sp. TAS13 | reverse complement strand
GCATCGCCGAGGTGACAGACTGGCTCCTCGGCGCACAGGACAGGGCCGCCCGGGAAGCGGCCCAGGGGACAGGATGACCTACGACTACATCCGCGACGGCGCGGCGATCTACCGCCGGTCCTTCGCCACGATCCGGGCCGAGGCCGATCTTTCGGGGCTTTCGCCGGAGGAAGCCCGCGTCGCGGTGCGCGTCATCCATGCCTGCGGCATGGTGGAGGTCGTGCGCGCCCTCCGCTTCTCGCCCGGCTTCGCCAGCGCCGCCCGGAACGCGCTGCTTGCCGGCAGGCCCATCCTCTGCGATGCGAAGATGGTCGCGCATGGCATCACCCGCCCGCGCCTGCCCGCCGCGAACGAGGTGGTCTGCACCCTCGACGCGCCCGGCGTGCCGGAACTGGCGCGGGAGACGGGCAACACCCGCTCCGCCGCCGCGCTGCATCTCTGGGGGGACCGGCTGGAGGGCGCGCTGGTCGCCATCGGCAATGCGCCCACCGCGCTGTTCCACCTGCTGGAGCTGCTGGATGCCGGCGCGCCCCGCCCGGCGGCGGTGATCGGCCTGCCGGTGGGCTTCGTCGGCGCGGCGGAATCCAAGCAGGCCCTGGCCGCGCGGCACGACGTCCCCTGGATGATCGTGGAGGGCCGGCTGGGCGGCAGCGCCATGGCCGTGGCCGCCGTGAACGCCCTGGCGAGCGAGGCCGAGTAGCGTGACCGCCCTCCCTGCCGCTTCCGGTACGCTCTACACGCTGGGCCTCGGCCCCGGAGATCCGGAGCTGCTGACCCTCAAGGCCGCCCGCATCCTGCGCGGGGCGCCGGTCTTCGCGCATTTCGCCAAGCGCGGCCGCGACGGCCATGCCCGCACCATCGCCGCGCAGCATCTGCCGCCCGCGGCGGAGGAGCTGCGCTTCGAGTATCCCTATACCACCGAGATCCCGGTCGGGGACCCGCGCTATGCCGCCGGCATCGCGGGTTTCTACGAGGATTGCGCCGGCATCCTGGCCCATCGCCTGCGGGCCGGGCAGGATGTGGCCCTGCTCTGCGAGGGCGATCCCTTCTTCTACGGCTCCTCGATGTATCTCTTCGACCGGCTGCGCGGCGAGTTCCGGCAGGAGGTCGTGCCCGGCATCACCGCGATGGGCGGCTGCTGGGCCCGGACGCAGACGCCGGTCGTGCATGGCGACGACATCCTCACCGTCCTTCCCGGCACGCTGGACGGGGCGCGCATGGCGGAGCGGCTGCGCGGCACCGATGCGGCGGTGATCATGAAGGTCGGCCGCAACCTGCCGAAGATCCGCGCCGCGCTGGAGGAGGCGGGCCTCACCGCCCGCGCCCTCTATGTCGAGCGCGGCACCATGGCGGCGGAGCGGATCATCCCGCTCGCCGAGCGCGACGACGCGCCGGCGCCGTATTTCTCGCTGGTGCTGGTCCCGGGCCGGCAGCGGGTGCGATGAGCGGCTGGCTCCGCTGTCTCTTGATCACATCTACGCACAGCTCCACC
>NZ_BDLP01000630.1:0-1498 GCF_001950415.1 Roseomonas sp. TAS13 | reverse complement strand
GCCAGGAGTTGGCACCTGCTGTGGCCGGATCGCGCCGGAGAGTGATGCTCTCCGGCGACTGCCGGTGCCGCCCGTGCGGACAAGGCGTTTTCTTCTTCGGGAGCCCCGCCGATCCACCTGTTCCCGGGGATCGGCATCAGGCTCACGGCTACCACCAGCGCCAACGAAAGCCCGGGGTCCGGGGTCCGGGGACCGGCTCCGGTCCCCGGCGGAGTGGGGGCTTGGGGGCGAGGCGGAGCCTTGCCCCCGGCGGCCGGACAGGGGCACGGCCTCCTCATCCTTCCGGAAAGAGCAACCCCTCGACGGCCCCGAAGAGGCGTTGCGCGGGCGGGGAGAGAGGGCGTTCGCGCAACCGGATCAGGCCGAAGGGCTCCACGGCGAGGTGTGGCACGTCGCGCAGGGGCGGCAGGCGGCGGAACTGGCCTTTCGGCGCGAAGATATTGGCGACGGAGGCGCTGATGACGCCGACCGCGTCGCTGCGGGACAGGTTCGCCAGGGTCAGCAGCACCGAGGAGGTGTTGAGCATCCGCCCCGGCAGGGGCAGGTCCAGGCGCAGGAAAAGCAGGTCCACCCGGCGGCGCAGCAGCGTGCCCGGCGGCTGCAGCACCCAGGGCAGGTCCAGCAGGTCGCGCAGCGCCAGCCCCCGCCGGTGCAGCAGCGGGTGCCCGGCCCGCACCAGGAAGCAGAGCTCCTCCTCCGCCGCCTCGCGATAGAGGATGGCATCCGGCCCCATCTCCGGCGGCAGCCGGGCCAGCACGAAATCCAGCCGTCCTTCCAGCAGATGCGCCACCAGCGGCGCGCTGGTGTCCACCTCCACCGTGATCTGCAACCCGGGGCTGCTGCGCTGCACCGCCTCCACGGCACGGCTCAGGATATCCACTGCCGGGCCGGTCACCGCGCCCACCGCGATGGCGCCGCCCAGCCCGCCGCGCAGGCTGTTCATCTCCGCCGCCGCCTGGGTCAGGTCCATCAGCACCGTCCGGGCGCGGCGGGCCAGCACCTCGCCCAGCGCGTTCGGCACCAGCCCGCGCGGGCGGCGGAGGAAGACCGGCTCGTCCACGATGCGCTCGGTCTCGGCCAGGAGGCGGGAGGCGGCGGGCTGGGTGACGCCGAGCGCCTCGGCGGTGCGGTTCAGGTTCCGGGTCTCGTCCAGCGAGGCCAGGAGCTGAAGGTGCCGCAGCTTCAGCCGGAAGCGCGCGAACCAGTCCGGCGGCAAGGGGGCGGGGGAGGGGAGGGGCATCCGGGGGACATACCATTCCCGGTATCGATTCCACCCGTTTTGGCATTGGACTTGTTCTGCCGCGCTACCTATCCCTGTTGTCCAAGGAATCGCGCCCCCGGATGAACCGACATCCCGGAGCAGAGGCGCGGCCAGGAGGAAGGGTTCGCATGGATCCCCGCAGCACCATGCCGGAGACGGCACCGGAGACGCGCCCCCGCCGGGCCGGGCCTTGCCCTGGCCGTGGCGCTGTCTCTTGATCACATCTACGCACAGCTC
>NZ_BDLP01000629.1:0-1498 GCF_001950415.1 Roseomonas sp. TAS13 | reverse complement strand
GCCGCGCCGGATGCCCCGGCCTCGCCGCCGGCCGCCGCGCCAGCGAAGCCGCCTGCGGAGAAGCAGGAGGCGCCGAAGCCCGCCGCCGGGCCGAAACCCGGATCGCCGGAGAGCCATCCGGAAAGCGAGAAGCCGGCCGCCACCCCGCCTGCCGCCGCAGGCGATGGCGCCAGGCCCCCGGCCGACGAGAAGAAGCCCGACCAGCCCGGCACCACCGAGGCTCCGAAACCGGCCCCCTGATGCCAAGGGCGAAGGGCATGGATCATCGGAGGCGCCACGGTCCGGTGTTGTCCGCCCTGCGTGCCATCGGGGATTTTCAGGGCTTTAGGATTTTAGGATTTTAGCCCTTTATCCGCGTGGATGGAGGTGGGGTCTTCCTTGTGGTGAAAGCGGATGCTGGCCGGGCTGCGCATTCAGAGGCCGGTGGCATCGTGAGGGGTGTTGATTTTATTCCTATAGCTTGAAGCGGGTCCGGGAAGCAAGGGTGTTGGGACCTGTGCCGCGGGAGCGGGCCTCCGGGCTGACGGTCAGCCTGCGGAGGACAGCCCGTCCCGGCGTTTCATCTGGCGGCGTCAGGCCGCGGCGGGCAGGCTGCGGGCGGTGGCGGCGGCCTTGGCCAGATCTTCCACGAAACGGTCGTATTCGCGGGCCTTCATGGCGGAATCAGGAATGCGGAGCAGGTAGGAGGGGTGGACGGTCGGGTAGAAAAGCCGCCCGTCCGGCGCGCGGAGCACATTGCCCCGCACCTTGGTGACCGGCATGGCGCGGCCGGTGACGGCGCGCAGCGCGGTGGCGCCGAGCGTGACCAGCAGGCGCGGTGCCACCAGGCCGATCTCGCGTTCCAGGAAGGGCCGGTAATAGGCGATGTCCCCCGCATCCGGCGTCTGGTGCAGGCGCCGCTTGCCGGTCGGGGTGAACTTGAAGTGCTTCACGGCGTTGGTGACATAGGCCTCGTCCCGCGCGACGCCCGCTTCCTCCATCGCCCGGTTGAAGAGCCGCCCGGCCGGGCCGACGAAGGGCCGGCCGGCGAGGTCCTCCTCGTCACCCGGCTGCTCCCCCACGAACATCAGCAGGGCCCCGGGCGGCCCTTCGCCGAAGACAAGTTGCGTCGCCTGTCCGGACCAGCCCGGCAGGTCGTTGCGGGTCTCGATCTCGCGCTTCAGAGCGGCGAGGGCGGCGGGGACGTCGCTGTCCGTCGGGGTTTCGGCATGGGGCATGGCGGGCGTTCCAACGCGCGAAGCCGCCGCCGGGTGCAGGCCATCCGAACGGCCGCCCGGGAGGGAGACGAGATGCGCCGTCCGCTGCCGGCGCAAGGCGGGCGGGGTGGCGCCGCGCTCCACCATCTCGGCGACCCGGGCCGGGGCCTCGGCGATCAGGCGCGGGATGTCGCGTGCCTCGGGCAGGTTGCGCCAGTAGCGGCGGGGCATCTCGGCCAGCATCGCGCCGGTCTTCAGCCCTGTCTCTTGATCACATCTACGCACAGCTCCACCGGTAAGGC
>NZ_BDLP01000628.1:0-1516 GCF_001950415.1 Roseomonas sp. TAS13 | reverse complement strand
CCTGCCACGCCGGTTTCGCCGCCGGTTCCCGGCTTCCTGTTGCCACCCGTCCCACCGCCCGCCGTGGCGCGGGCCAGCGACCCGGTGCCGGTGCCGCCGCCGGTCCGGGAACCGCCGCCGCCCATCCCCGTCCCGCCGGACGAGGAGCCGGATGTGGAGGAACCGCCTCCCGCCGACATCCCCGACCTCCCCCCGGCGGAGGAGCCCACCACCCCCTCGCCGGTCCGCGAGCCGCCCGCCGGCTTCTTCGGCCGGCTCAAGGCCGGGCTGCAGCGTTCCACCCAGCGGCTGACGGAGAACCTCACCGGCCTCTTCACCAAGCGCCCGCTGGACGAGGCGGCGCTGGAGGACCTGGAGGACACGCTGATCACGGCGGATCTGGGCGTCGCTGCCTCCCGCCGCATCGTCGAGGGCTTCCGCCGCACCCGGTTCGGCAAGGAGGTTTCCGACGAGGAGGTGAAATCCGCCTTGGCCGAGGAGATCACCGCAATCCTCGCCCCGGTCGCCACGCCGCTGGTCCCGGCGCCGGGCACGAGGCCCTTTGTGGTGCTGATGGTCGGCGTGAACGGCACCGGCAAGACCACCACCATCGCCAAGCTCTCCGAGCAGTGGCGCGGCGAGGGCCGGCGGGTGATGCTGGCGGCGGGCGACACCTTCCGCGCCGCGGCGGTGGAGCAGCTTCAGGTCTGGGGCGACCGCACCGGCGCCCCCGTGGTGGCCCCGGCCAAGCCCGGCGCCGATGCCGCCGGCTTGGCGCACGAGGCCCTGGACCGTGCCGTGGCCGAGGGCATGGACGTCCTGCTGATCGACACCGCCGGGCGGCTGCACAACAAGGCCGGGCTGATGGAGGAGCTGCGCAAGGTGGTGCGCGTCCTGAAGCGGAAGGACCCCGCCGTGCCGCACGCCACCATCCTGGTGCTGGACGCCACCACCGGCCAGAACGCCATCCAGCAGTGCAAGGTGTTCCAGGAGATGGTGGACATCACCGGCCTCGTGGTCACCAAGCTCGACGGCTCGGCCAAGGGCGGCGTCGTGGTGGCCCTGGCCCAGGAATTCGGCTTGCCCGTCCACGCGGTCGGCGTGGGCGAGAAGGCCGCCGACCTCCGCCCCTTCGATCCACGCGACTTCGCCCGCTCGCTGGTCGGACTGGCCTGAGCCGCCCCCGGACCCTTCAGTAGCTGAAGGGCACCCGCAGCCGGGCGCCGGGCACGATGTCCCGGAACTGGTCCCTGCGCCGGGCCAGGTCGTCCTCGTCGATGCTGGGATTGCTGCCGGGCACGCGCTGCGGCTCGAAGAGATCGGGTCCGAAGGACGGGCGGTTGTCGGCGCCCTGGTCGCGCGGGCGCGGTGCCTCCATGTCGCGATTCGGCATCGGCGCGATGTCGTAGGGCCGGGTCGTGGCGGGCGGAGGAGCCGGCGGCGGTGCCTCCTGCTGCGCGGGCGGCGGTGCCCGGCGCCTCGGCGCACGGCGCGGCGGCGGCTTCCGGCGCGGTGCGGCGGGGGGCTGGGTGGCGGA
>NZ_BDLP01000627.1:0-1532 GCF_001950415.1 Roseomonas sp. TAS13 | reverse complement strand
CCGCCGCTGCGCGGCGCCCTTGCCCCGCCCCGGCCGGGGCGGCCGGCGGGCTGGGTCTTCGGAGAGAAGACGCAGCAGAAGGAACGGGATCATGGATCTCGCCGACCGCCTCGCCCGCCGCAAGGGACGCCGCGAGGACCTCGCCGCCATCGCCGGCCTCCTCGCTTTCC
This sequence comes from Roseomonas sp. TAS13, assembly GCF_001950415.1. Taxonomy (NCBI): domain Bacteria; kingdom Pseudomonadati; phylum Pseudomonadota; class Alphaproteobacteria; order Acetobacterales; family Roseomonadaceae; genus Roseomonas; species Roseomonas sp. TAS13. The sequence goes on along the minus strand of NZ_BDLP01000627.1, from coordinate 1,362 downwards.
TGGCCGCGATCCTGGCCATCGTGATCCTGCCAGGATCCTGGTGCAGGGCGCCTCCACCGTCCGCGTACCTGCCCAGCAGGAGGCGCGGATGAGCACCGTCTCCCTGACCGGCGGCGCCGGCAAGCTCGACGTGGCCGTGGTGGAGGACCTGGTGGAAGACGGCTACGGCCTGGTCCGCACCGCCGAGAGCCCGGCCCTGGTGGTCGCGGTGCTGCACGACGGCACCCGTCGCGGCCTCGCCCTGGCCCACGGCACTGCCGCCGTGCTCGCCGTGGCGCCCGCGATGCGGCGCCTGCTCGACGAGGCGCTGAACATCTTCCGCGAGCAGTTCGAGGAGGACACGCCGGTGTTCGGCGCCGACCTCGTTGATTGGTTCGCGGGCTGGCGCCGGAAGGCCGGTGCCCTGCTGACACAGCCCGCGCCACCACCGGAAACCGGCACGCGCCGCTGACGGGCGCGTCGCACCCTCCCGGTTGCCCCCACCATCCCCATCCGAAAGGAACCGCCATGCCCAACCCGGCACGGCCGCCACGGCTGCTCGTCCTGCGTCCCTACCTCTCGCACGCCGGTCGCGACGACGCCTACGCGCATGTCGACGCCCTGGTGATGCACACCCGCGACGGCTCGATGCCACGGCGCTACGGCGAACTGCGACCGCTGCTGTGGCACGAGGACGGCGCACGGCCGATCCTGCACGAGGGCTTCCGCTTCACCTGTCAGATCGACGACCGGCACGCTGAGCCCTACGCACTTCGCTACGGCTACATGCCGGAGCATGGCGAAGTGTTCACCACCAGCGATCTCGTACGCTTCGGCAAGCCCCTCGCGGCCCTGCAGCGCGGCATGGCGCGGCTGGTCGAGCAGGAAGGGCGCAGCGAGGATCTGGGCCAGATCCTGGCCCGGCTGGCCCGGGTGCTGCGGGTCGACGGCATCGTCCTGCTGGATCCGCGGGAGCACGGCAGCTTCTTCGCAGAGGATCATCGCATCCGCCTGACGGCCGAGGCGCCGAACTACGGCGAGGTGATCGGTGATCTCGCCGCCGTCGCCCGGGAACTGCATCTCCACTGCGCGAAGCACGCAGGCCGCAGCGCGGCCTGAGCCATGCGCTTTACCTGTGGGCCAACCGAGGGGCTTCCAGCGATTTGCCCCTGGTGCCGCGAGCCGGCGGTGCTGGAACTGGCCGAGGCATGGACCGACCACGCCTTCCAGCTGGAGACCTGCTGCGAGGCGGCCCATGGCCTTGCCCCACTTTCACGGACACTGTTACGCGGCTGATGCCGCTGTTTGGAATGTCGCTGCCTTCTGCTCGGGGGTGAGATAGCCGAGCGCCGAATGCAGGCGGCGTCGATTGTAGAAGCCCTC
>NZ_BDLP01000626.1:0-1554 GCF_001950415.1 Roseomonas sp. TAS13 | reverse complement strand
TCGCCTTACGGTGGAGCTGTGCGTAGATGTGATCAAGAGACAGGCGCCTTTCACCCGGGACAGAGCAACGGCAACCGCGAGGCGTGTCCGAACGCCCCTACCGCCGCCCGGCCAGCCGCGCGATCCAGCGCCGGAGCCGCCCTTCCAGCCCGCGATGCAGGGTCAGGGGCGAGAGCTTCCAGGCGTCGGGATCTTCCAGGCGTTCCAGGATCAGCTCGGCCTGGCAGGGCAGCAGCGTCACCGGGTCGATGTAGCGCGGGTAGAGGAGCAGCGTCGCCGCCACCAGCTCCTCCAGCGACCGCGCCACGCCGCGCCGCCCGGGCGGAAAGCCTTCCGGCGCCCGGTCCTCGGTCAGTCCCCAGCCGGCATAGAAAGGGCGCCCGTAGGTCACGACCGGCACGCCGCGCAGCAGCGCCTCGAAGCCGGAAAGCGAGGTCAGCGTGTGCACCTCGTCCACCAGCGGGAACAGGCCGGAGAGCGGCGCGCCCACCACCACCTGGTCCGCCACCGCCGCCAGTTCCGCCGCCGCGATCCGCCCCTTGCGGAACCCCGCCTCCAGGTCCGGATGCGGCTTGTAGAGGATGAACCCTTCCGGCCGCGCCGCCCGCACCGCCCGCAACAGCGCGAGGTTGGACTGGATCGCCCCGCCGCCGCAGCGCACCGAGGCATCGTCCTGCACCTGCCCGGGCACCAGCAGGACCGGCCGCCCCGCCGGTGCCGCGATGGGCGGAACCTCCCCGCCCAGGTGGTACTTGCCGATGCCGCGTTCCACGATCGCCGCGCGCAGCGCCCGCGCCCGTGCCAGCAGCGCCCGGTCCGCCACCCCCCGCTGCAGGATCAGCTCCAGATCCGAGGGCTGCGCCGGGTCGTAATAGGCCCCGCGCCCGTCGAGGCAGTAGGAGGCCCCCGGCAGGAACCGCGCCCCCAGCCCGCGCGAGCGCAGGAAGCCATCCTCCAGCGCCAGCACCGGCAGCCCTTGCGCGCGCAGTCCCGGCTTCTTGCGCGAGGCCCAGACGGCGATCCCGCCGGCCTCGCCCCGCTCCTGCGCCGTGCGGGCCATCCGCAGCGCGCCTTCCGCGCTCTCCGCGAAGCATGGCGCCGCGCCGTTGTCGCGCCCCAGCAGCGCGCCGACCTGCGCCCGCTTCCAGCGCGCGATGCCCAGGCAGACAGAGACGCGCCGGTTCTCCCCCTCCCGCTCCCGCCAGAAGCGCAGCATCTCCATCGCCTCGGGCAAGGGGAGGGGGCTGCGCCGGAACGGGTCCGCCGCCCGCGCCTCCGCCAGGTCGCCCGGTGGCGCATCGGGGCAGGAGAGGCCCGCGATCCGCGCCAGCACCGCCATGGCCCACCCCGCGCCCCGGATGGCGCCCTGCATCTCCGTGGCGAGGTCGATCAGGCTCCAGGGCGAGACGCGCCGCTCCAACCGCGCCGCGCCCGGCACGGGGCCGGGCAGGAACCCCGTCCAGGGGTCGCGCGTCAGCACCGGCCTCCCCCCTTCCGCCAGGATCCGCCGCGCCGCCGCCTCCGTGAAGCAGAGCGCATCCCCGCGGACCTCGC
>NZ_BDLP01000625.1:0-1584 GCF_001950415.1 Roseomonas sp. TAS13 | reverse complement strand
GCCGTCGAGGCGCAGCACCGCCGCCACCGGGGCGCCCGGTGCGGCGACGGAGCGGGTCTCGCCCCCGGCCATGGGCGCGAGGCGGCGGGCCAGGGCGGTCGCCTCGCGGAGCGCGGCGGAAAGGTCATAGGGCGCGTTGTCGCGCAGCCAGGCCCAGTCCCCGGCCCGGACATGGGCGGGGTCGAGTGGCGTGCGGGCGCCGGCTTCGAAGCCCATGGGCACCAGCAGCCCGTCGCCGAAGCCGGCCGCGAAGGCCAGGGCGCGGCGGGCGATGCGTTCGCGCAAGGCGGGGTCGTGCCGGTCCACCGCCACGCGGGTGCCGAAGGGGGCCTCCGGGAAGGCCAGGGGCGGGGCGATGACGGCGAGGGCGTCGCGCTCCTCGAAGAGCCAGGGGGAGCGGTAGTCCCACCAGGCGGCGGAGCTGGCGGTGGCGGCGAAGCCCAGCCCGGCGAGGCGCGGCAGGACGTCGCGGGGCAGGCCGGTGGTCCAGGCGATGAAGCGGGCGCCGGGGGCGGCGGCGATCAGGCGGCGCCAAGCCTCGGGCGGGATTTCCTCCGGTTCCTCGCAGCGGAAGCCCGACACGCCGGCCTGGGTCCAGAGGCGCAGGCGCTCCGCCCACCAAGTGGCGAGGCCTTCCTGCCGCAGGTCGCCGCGGACGGAGCCGCGCAGGGCGGGATCGGTGCGCGGATCGGGGCGCCGCCCGGCCGGATCGGCGAACCAGCCGGGATGCTGCGCGCGCAGGGTGCTGTCCTCGGCGACCCGTTCGGGAATGATGTCGAGGCAAAGGGCCAGCCCCTCCGCGCGGCAGGCGGCGGCGATGCGGGACAGCGCCTCGGTGCCGTCCTCCCCGGCCTCCAGCAGCGGGTGCGGGCGGTTGTGGTCGGAAACGTGAAACAGGTTGCCGGAGGCGCCGGTGGCGAAGACCGGCGGGATGGCCACGCCGCCAAAGCCCAGCCCGGCGATGCGGGCCAGTTCCGGCCCCCAGCCGCGCAGGGGGCCAAGCATCAGGGGGTGGAGGTAGTAGAGGGGCGGCATGGAGCGGCCGGCCAGGGCGACGTCATGCGAGGTCTCGGGGGAGGTCTCGTGGATGTTCATGGTCCTGGGCGCGTTCCGTTGGCCGGTCTCCGGGCTGTGGGCCCGGCGGCCGGTTCTGGCGGGAGGAGACGGTCATCGCAGCCCCCGAGGGAGTGGCCAAGCGAGCGGACTCGCAACTGGTCGTGATGCCCCCGGATGCCCCGACGGGAGTGCAACGCGAGGTGAGCGGATCGGTTGACCTCGCATGTCGCCGCCCTTCGCCGGGATCGGTCCGGCGGCCGCCGCGCCATCCGGCGCAGGAGAAGGAGCAGCCATGCCTTGGATTCTCTGGGGGTTGGCCCTGCTGGCCGGTGCGCTGAACACGGTCCAGTCCGGCACCAACGCGACGCTCAACAAGGTGCTGGGCCAGCCGGTCCTGGCCGCGCTGGCGGTCTATGCGGGCGGCGTCGCGGGGGCGCTGCTGGCCTCGCCCTTTCTCGGGCTGTCGTGGCGGGACCTGGGCGGGCTGTCTCTTGATCACATCTACGCACAGCTCCACCGTAAGGCGAA
>NZ_BDLP01000624.1:0-1588 GCF_001950415.1 Roseomonas sp. TAS13 | reverse complement strand
GCCGGGCGGGCGGCGCGTCGTGCTGACCGGCGCCAGGCCGGGCGAGGGGCAGCCGGCGCTGGAGCGCAGCCTGCGCCTCCGGCTGAAGAAGGGCGACGAGACCCCCGTCTCGCCGGGCGACCGGCTACGGGTGCGCGCCCTGTTGCGGCCGCCACCGCCGCCCCCGGCCCCCGGCGCCTGGGACTACCAGCGAGCCGCCTTCTTCGAGGGCCGCGCCGGCAGCGCCTCGGCCCTCGCCGCCGTCGAAAGGCTGGAGGCCGCGCCGTCATCGCCGGGAGGGAGCGGCTTCGCCGGGCTGCGCAGCCTGCTGGAACAGCGCGTCCTCGCCGTGCTCGGCAGCGGCGCGACGGGCACCGTGTCCAGCGCCATGCTCACCGGCAGCCAGACGCCCATCCCGGACGAGGCCGTGGCGGCGATGCGCGACAGCGGCCTCGCGCATCTGCTGTCCGTGTCCGGTCTGCATGTGGCCATCGTGATCGGGCTGGGCATGAGCGTGGTGCGGCTGCTGGTCGCGCTGGTGCCGCCCCTGGCCCTGCGGGTGGACAGCAAGTCCGTCGCCGCCGCCACGGGGCTGCTGCTCGGCGCGGGCTATACGGTGCTCACCGGCTCGCAGGTTCCGATGCTGCGCTCCCTGGCCATGGCCGCCCTGGCGACGCTGGCGATGCTGCTGGGGCGGCGGGTGGTGTCGCTGCGCGCTTTGGCCCTGGCCGCCGCGCTGGTGCTGGCCTGGCAGCCCGCGGCGCTGCTCGGCCCCTCCTTCCAGATGAGCTTCGCCGCCGTGCTGGCGCTGATCGCCGGGTGGGAGGCGATGCGCGCCCCGCTGGACCGGCTGCGCGGCCAGGGCGAGGCCTGGCGGCGGGGGCTGGTGGCGGTGCTCGGGCTGACGCTCACCTCGCTGCTCGCCGGGCTGGCGACCATGCCCTACGGCCTGCACCATTTCGGGCGGCTGCAGCTCTATGGCGTGGTGGCGAATGCGGTGGCGGTGCCGGTGACCTCGCTGCTGGTGATGCCCGCGGGGATGCTGGCGGTGCTGCTGATGCCCTTCCGCCTGGAATGGCTGGCCCTGGTGCCGATGGGCTGGGGCACGGAGATCGTGCTGGCCACCGCCCGCCGCGTCGCCTCCTGGCCCGGAGCGGCCGCCATCGCGTCGCCGATTCCCGCCTGGGGCCTGTTGCTGGCGAGCTTCGGGATGCTCTGGCTCTGCCTCTGGCGCACGCGCTGGCGCTGGGCCGGGGTGCCGCTGATCCTGCTCGGCCTGTTCTCCGGGCCGACGGTGCCGCAACCCGACCTGCTGGTCTCGGCCGATGCGCGGCTGATCGCCTATCGCAGCCCGGAAGGCGTCTTCCTGGGGCGCGGCTCGGGCAGCAACGGCTTCGCGCGCGACAGCTGGCTGCGCGACTGGGGGGAGGCGGGCTTCGCCCCGCTGCCGGCGGAAGAGGAAAGGGTGGAAGCCGGGCTGCGCTGCGCCGCCGACCACTGCCTGCTGCGGCCCCGGCCCGGGGCACCGGCGATTGCCCTGCTGCGCAAGGTGAAGACGCGCCGGGGCGCCTGTCTCTTGATCACAAGTCTCGACGTCAGCATAGAGAGG
>NZ_BDLP01000623.1:0-1597 GCF_001950415.1 Roseomonas sp. TAS13 | reverse complement strand
CACGACCAGCATCCCAGCACTGGCTCCCGATCATCCCGGAAACCACTGTGAACCCCGCCGTCAGTGGGGTCCCGTTTGGACGCCGATCACCCCTCCAACAGGGTTCCTATTCCATGCCGATCCACAATGAATGGGCGCCCGGCCGCGGACCGCCTGGTCCATCGCACCACCGTGGTGGCCCCGCTGGTCGCCGAGCTCCACGCCTGGATGCTGGAGCCCAGGGACAGGTTGTCGCGCCACAACGACTTGGCCAAGGCGCTGGACTACGCCCTCACGCGCTGGGACACGCTCACCGGGTTCCTCAACGACGGCCGGATTTGCTTGAGCAATAACGCTGCCGAGCGGGCGCTGCGTGGCGTCGCTCTCGGCCGAAAGGCCTGGCTGTTCGCGGGCAGTGACCGCGGCGGCGACCGAGCCGCAGTGATACTTTCCCTCATCACCACCGCCAAGCTGAACGGCGCCGATCCCAGGGCGTGGCTCGCCGACGTGCTCGCCCGCAGCGCCGATCACCCCGCCTCAAGGCTCGACCAGCTCCTGCCGTGGAACTGGACGCCAAAGCCCGCAGCCCTGCCAGCCGCCCCCTGATCGTCAACCGCGGTACTCGGCGTATGGGTACGTCCCATGACCAGCTCGAGCAACTGCTCCGGGACTTCAACGCCGCCTACAATGCCCGCCGCCAGCCCGTCCTAGAGGTTGTTATGAACCTCTGTGCGGGTAACGATCAGGTTGCGCGGCATGACTGCCCGCAAGCCGTACCCGTCCGATGTGTCTGATGAGGAGTGGGGTCTGGTCGCGCCCTATCTGACGCTGCTGTCAGAACAGGCTGGACAGCGGGAACATTCGCTACGCGAGGTGTTCAATGGGCTGCGTTATGTGGTGAAGACCGGCGCACCCTGGCGCTGGATGCCCAATGACCTGCCGCCTTGGGCGGCGGTCTACCAGCAGACGCAGCGCTGGCTGGCGGCAGGCTGCTTCGAGGCGCTAGCCGAGGACCTCCGGATCGTGCTGCGGCTGGCCGCGGGGAGAAAGCCGCAGCCCAGTGCTGCCATTCTGGATAGCCGGACCTTGCGCTCCACGCCGGAGAGCGGCGAACGGGCGGGCTACGACGGTGCCAAGCGGAAGAAGGGTTCCAAGCTGCACCTGGCGGTCGACACGCTGGGGCATCTGCTGGCGCTCCATGTCACGCCCGCCAGCGCTGACGATCGCGCTGAGGTGGGGCGTCTCGCTCAGGCAGTGCAGGTCTCGACGGGCCAGAGCGTCGATCTGGCCTATGTCGACCAAGGCTATACGGGAAGAAAAGCAGCCGATGCTGCGAAAGCCCACGGCATCGAGTTGGAGGTAATCAAGCTGCCAGAAGCCAAGCGCGGCTTCGTCCTGCTGCCGCGGCGCTGGGTCGTCGAGCGCTCCTTTGCTTGGGCTATCCGCTTTCGGCGCCTGGTGAAGGACTACGAGCGCTACGCCAGCACTCTCGTGGACTTCCCCCTGTGGGGTGGAGGGTTTGGTAAGGAACCCGAGCACCCTTGGAGGGCAGCATGGCGGAGAAGCGGACCCGACGCCGGTTCACGGCGGAGTTCAAGACAGAGGCGGTCAGGCGACT
>NZ_BDLP01000622.1:0-1608 GCF_001950415.1 Roseomonas sp. TAS13 | reverse complement strand
GGCCTGGACCCGCATCAGCCGCGCCCCAGCAGGCGTCCGGCCCGCTGCTTCCAGCCTGCGAGGCGCCGGCTCATCCGCCCTTCCAGCTCCTCCACCTTTCCCACGGCACCGGGCCAGCGCCCGGCCAGCCTGTCCCAGCCCCGCGCCGCCCAGCCGTGCTGGTCGCGCAGCACGAAGAGGCCCAGCGCCAGGAACAGGAAGCCCTGCAGGAAAGGCAGGACGCAGCCCAGGACGCCCAGGCCGAGAAGGCTCCATCCCGTCGCCTTGCGCGCCGCGCTCGGCCGCAGAACCACCATGTCTCGCCTCCTGATCCGCACGGGGCCACCCGCCTTCCGGGCGCTCCGAGGCAGCCCAGTTGGTGCCGAAGCGCCATCCTGCAATGGCGGCGGGGCACTGCCCCGCCGCCAAAGGGCGGCTCAGTGGCCGGCCATGGACAGCGGCGGCTGCACGTCGTCGGGGATCGGGTTGACGAAGGGTGTTTCCGCCAGCCGGGCCCGGTGGTCGGCCTTGGCCTTCTCGATCAGCCCGGGGTCGCGCAGCGCATCCAGGGCGGTGCCGGCCATGACCTTGGCCACATGCTCCAGGCCCTTATGCGCCGCCGGGGTCTTGCCCTGGGCGGTGAGCTGCCAGGAATGCCCCGGCGTGCCCACGGCATAGGTGGCGCCGCGTGCCTGCACCGTCGGCACCACCCAGCTCACCGTGCCCACATCGGTGGAGCCGAAGCTCTTGGGCTCCGGCGCATCGAGCGGCACGATGCGCTCGCACAGCGCCTCGCCGGGGATCGGCGGAATGCCGGCGCGGCGGTAGGTGGCGTCGATCTCCTCCGCGGTCAGGGTCTTCTGGATCTCGCGCGCGAAGGCCTTGTCCGCCTCGTCGAAGCGCGGCGGGCCGAGGCGCTCGTAATTGGCGTTCATCGCCTGTTCCAGCGGCGTGTTGCCGACGAGGTTCGCGTCGGCGCTCAGCACCTGGTGCGAGACCGTGGTCTCGGTCATCAGCGCGGCGCCCTCGGCGATCTTCTTCACGCGGGCGACCAGGGCCTGCATCTCCGGCAAGGTCTTGCCGCGCACGAGGTAGCGCACGCGCGCCCTGCCCTGCACCACGTTCGGCGCGATGCCGCCGGCGTCCTGGAGCGCGTAGTGCACGCGCGCGCCGTCCGGCATGTGCTCGCGCATGTAGTTCACGCCGACATTCATCAGCTCCACCGCGTCGAGCGCCGAGCGGCCGAGTTCCGGCGCGGCGGCGGCGTGGGAGGAGCGGCCGGTGAAGGTGAAGTCCATCTCCATGCAGGCCAGCGAGACCGGCTTGGTCACCCCGGAAAACGGCGCCGGGTGCCAGCAGATGGCGATGTCCACGTCGTCGAAGGCGCCCTCGCGCACCATGAAGCCCTTGGCGGAACCGCCTTCCTCGGCCGGGCAGCCGTAGTAGCGCACGCGGCCCCTGATGCCGTTCTCCGCCAGCCAGTCCTTCACCGCCGTGGCGGCGAGGAGCGAGGCGGCGCCCAGCAGGTTGTGGCCGCAGCCATGGCCCTTGCCTTCCTGGCCCTCGACCGGGCGCGGCTCGGCCAGGCCGGCCTCCTGGCTCAGCCCGGGCAGCGCGTCGTACTCGCCC
>NZ_BDLP01000621.1:0-1609 GCF_001950415.1 Roseomonas sp. TAS13 | reverse complement strand
GAGCCGCGCGCAAGCTGCGCGCGGGCGGCAGGGGTCCACATGGGCCACCTCGAAGGACGTCAGACACCCTCCGAACGCGCAGAACTCCCGCCGCTCACCCCGCCTCAGCCGTTATGAAACGGGTTCTAAGAGGGCTCCGCCGCTACAGGAAAACCCTCATGACCGCCGAGACCCTCTTTCGCCCCTTCCACCTAAAAACGCTCGATCTTAGGAACAGGATCGTGATGGCCCCGATGACACGGGCGCTTGCACCGGATGGCATCCCGGCGCAGGCCAACGTGGCGTATTACCAGCGCCGCGCCTTGGGCGAGGTCGGGCTCATACTGTCCGAGGGCACGGTGATCGACCGACCGGCATCCCGAAACCTGCCGGGCATTCCCTTCTTCCATGGCGATGCCGCCCTAAAGGGATGGCGGCAGGTGATTGATGCCGTACACGAAGCCGGCGGCAAGATGGGGCCACAACTCTGGCACACGGGATCGACCCGCGCCTCGGATTGGGAGCCGGATGCACCCGTCGAAAGCCCGTCCGGACTGCTGGACCCAGGCACCCCGCGGGGTCGGGCGATGAGCGAGGAGGATATTGCCGACACGGTATCCGCCTTCGCCAGAGCCGCGTGTGACGCTAGGGCTCTCGGCTTCGACACGATTGAGATCCACGGCGCGCACGGCTACCTGATCGACCAGTTCTTCTGGAGCGGGACCAATAAACGGCCTGACCGCTATGGCGGTGCGACGATCCGGGAGCGATCGCGCTTCGCAGCCGAGGTGGTGACGGCGATCCGCGCTGCGGTCGGTCCCGACTACCCGATCATCCTGCGCGTCAGTCAATGGAAGCAGCAGGATTATTCGGTGCGACTGGCATCGAGCCCCGCGCTGATGACCGACTGGCTGCTGCCGCTGGTCGAGGCCGGCGTAGACGTGCTGCATTGCTCACAACGCCGCTTCGACGAGCCCGAATTTCCGGAAATTGACGGAAGAGGCGGCCTGAACTTCGCAGGTTGGGCAAAGAAGCTGACCGGGGCCGCTACGATCAGCGTCGGCTCTGTCGGCCTCACGGAGGACTTCTTCGGAGCCTTTACCGGCGAGGGTTCAACGTTTGCCGGCCTGGACCGATTGATTGAGCGCATGGAGCGCGACGAGTTCGATCTGATTGCCGTCGGCCGCGCCCTGCTCAGCGATCCACAGTGGGTTGCCAAGGTGCGGGCGGGCGACGCCGAAAGGCTCAAAGGGTTCGACCCTGCCGCGCTGACCGAGTTGGTCTGAGAGGATCGTTGAAACATAGGTCAATCCGCGACGGTTCCCGCAAGGAACCAGTCGCGGGCACATCGGGGGGCGGCCCTATCAACGACTCTGGCGGGGTTATTCCCGATAGTGTGGATCGGCATGGAATAGGAACCCTGTTGGAGGGGTGATCGGCGTCCAAACGGGACCCCACTGACGGCGGGGTTCACAGTGGTTTCCGGGATGATCGGGAGCCAGTGCTGGGATGCTGGTCGTGGAGACAGTGGCAAAGATCCGGCGCCTGCACCGGGTGCAGGGCAAGTCGATCAAGGCGATCTGTCGTGAGCTCGGGATTTCGCGAAAGGTGGTCCGGAAGGTTCTGCGGT
>NZ_BDLP01000620.1:0-1626 GCF_001950415.1 Roseomonas sp. TAS13 | reverse complement strand
CGCCACCGCCACGGCGAGCGGCATCTCCGGCAGGCACCACCGGGCCACGACCGCCACCGCGGCGACGGTGATCCCCACGGCGACCACCGCCAGGGTGACCACGGGTACGAGGTTCTCCCGCAGGTCCCGGGGCGAGGCGTCGAAGGCAGCGTCCAGGAGGACCGGGGCGACGAAGAGAGCCAGGGCCAGTTCCGGATCGATGGAGACCTGCGGCACGCCGGGGATGAAGGCCGCCGCCAGACCACCCAGGGCCAGGATCGCCGGCGCCGGCACGGCCAGCCGCCCCGCCAGGGTCGACAGCAGGGCGGCGGCGAGCAGCAGCCCGATGATGGTCTCGAACAGCGACATAGCCGTCACCCTAAGGTTCGCCCCGGAAGCGGCCAAGGATGCCGTTCGGTCACGCGCGGAGCCACCGGATGAGGCGCCGATCGCCAACACGGGTTCTTCTCCGCGCATCCGTAGCCCATCCCCGCGACGGGGCACCCCTGACGCTGCATCCGGTTCTTCCGGCGGTCGGTTCGGGACCTTACCAGCGGCAACGAAGCTCTGGTGGACCCCCTATCAACGAAGTGGCCGTTCGCACCAGCCTTGCCGACCCTCCGCTTGGTTCGGCAATCGGAGAGGGCCCTGATGCGACAGGCTGTGAGAGAGGGAAGACCGCTACCGCTGGCGACGGCCGCGCGACAAGGGTGCGTCGGCTGGCGCCTCCCGCGCCGGGGCAGGCCCCGGCTGCGCCCTTGTCCCGCGTCCGTCTCGCGGTTGGCGGGTGGAATCCAGGCAGAGGATTCCGGGAGATGAATGATCAGGACGAGGAACTGCAGCGGCTGCGGGAGGGCGTGAACTGCGCCGCCCTGCTGGAACGGCTGCCGCCGCCCTGGAAGCTGGACAAGGCGGAAAGCACCCGGGATTGCCTGAAGTACCGGCGTGGCAAGGGCGAGATCATCATCGTCAACCACGGCGGACGCGGCTGGTGGGATGCCGGGGGAACCGCCAAGGGCGATGTGTTCGGCCTGGTGCGGCACCTCCGCCCCGAGCTGAACTTCGGTCACGTCCGCAAGCTGCTGCGCGAGATGGTCGGTCTGTCCCCCAGCTTTCCCGAGCACGAACGGGTGCGCCCCGGCGTGGAGGGAAGCCTTCCGGCGGCGGAGCGCTGGGCCGCGGCGAAGCCCGTCCGCCCGGGCTCGCGAGCCTGGCGATACCTGACCGATGCCCGGCGCCTGCCGGGCGGCGTGCTTCGGGCGGCCACGGTAGCCGATGCCATCCGGGAGGGGGCCTATGGCACCGTGTGGTTCGCCCATCGTGACGAGACGGGCACCCTGACGGGCTTCGACATGCGCGGTCCGGACTTCCGGGGTTTCGCCAAGGGTGGCGAGAAGACCCTGTTCCGCCTGCCGGGCTGGATCTGCCCGCGGGACGTGCTGCCGCACCGTCTGGCCGTGGCCGAGGCGCCGATCGACGCCCTGAGCCTCGCGGCGGTCGAGCGGCGGCGGACCGACACCCTCTATGTCGCGACCAGCGGCGGCATGGGGCCGGGGACGGTCCGCGCCCTGGACCTCCTGCTGGCCGCCATGGCCGCCCTCCCGGATGCCCGCCTGGCCATCGCGACCGACAACGATCCACCAGGGG
>NZ_BDLP01000619.1:0-1627 GCF_001950415.1 Roseomonas sp. TAS13 | reverse complement strand
GCCGTCGGTAGCGGCCCTGGGGCTTCGCGCGGCCGCGTACCTGCTCGACCAGGTTGGAGCGAGCCACGCCCAGAGTGTCGGCCACGACCTTCACCGGGAACCGCCCAGTGGCGGCGACGGCAACTGCCAGACGGGCTTTTTCCCCCGGGCGGCGCTCAAGGCCTCCCACAGGATCTCCACCTCCATGGTCTTGCGCCCGAGCAGGCGCTCCAGGTCGCGGATGCGGCCCTCCAGCTCGCGCAAGCGCCCTGCCGCGACCACGTCGTCATCGGCCTGGATCGCGGCCTTGCCGCCCTCGCTCATGCGCCGCCTCCACCCGAACAGCAGGCTCGGCGAGACACCGTGCAGGCGGGCCACGGCCGAGACCGTCATGCCCGGCTGCATGGTCTCCTCGACCAGCCTGAGCTTCTGCTCGGCACTGTAGCGGCGTCGGCGCTCGCGACCGGTGATGATTTCGACGCGTGTCGGGTCGTTCGGCATAGGCGTATGCCCAGGCGTAAGCCTAGGCCCTCGGGGCTACGCCCGGTGTCCGGTCGAAATGGGGGCCACTCCAATGCCCTCCACGGTTCCGCTGGACTCATAATACCGGCCGATCGCTTCTACGGGGGCAGGTCAGAAGCCAAGGCAAAAACCGTCTAAAGCGTTGTTTTTGCGATTGTTTGCCGTCAATTAGGCACGATAACCTTCTATTATCGGGCATCAAGGCCCTTCAGACGCAAGTTGCCCCATTTTAGCGGTGCTGCTAGCTATTGTGAGGCCAGTACAGGATGCTGTTCGACAGCGGCCAGGTTCATGCGGAGGCGCCGATGACCAGCCTGATCATCCCCGATCTCGACGAGACCACGCTGGCGCGGCTGCGCGAGCGAGCCACCCGCACCGGCAGCTCGGAAGCCGAACAGGCCCGTCGCATTCTCCAGGACGGCCTCGGTGTGGTGCCATCCTCCCCGGGCGCCGAGATGACACTCGCTGCGGCGATGCGGGCGATCTTCGAGCCGCTCGGCGGCCACGACTTCGAGGCGGTGCGGGAGCGCGGCTCGCGTCCCCCTCCGGATTTCGGACGCGCCGAGTACGGAGCTTGACCCGCACACCGTGATCCTGCTCGATACCAACGTGCTCTCGGAACTGGCCCGTGCCGTACCGGAGCCGAACGTCCTGGCCTGGGCTGGGACGGTCACTGTCGCGGACCTCTGCACCACGACAATCACCGAGGCAGAACTGCGCTTCGGCCTGGCGCTCCTGCCGACTGGCAAACGCCAGGCACAGCTGACGCAGGCGGTGGAGATGGTCCTCGCCACCGTCGTGCAGCATCGCGTTCTGCCCTTCGACCGCACTGCGGCGCAGGCCTACGCCGACCTGGCCAGCGCGCGGCGCCGACGCGGGCGCCCGGTGGACACGGCCGACCTGCAGATCCAGGCGATCGGACTGGCCCACAGTGTGACGGCCATCGCCACGCGCAACACATCTGACTTCGCCGATTGCGGCATTCCGATCGTCAACCCATGGCAGGCTCCGTGAGTCCGGAGAGGGAGAGCGGGGAGGGCGGCGAAGTGCTTCCGCCCGAGCGACACGCGCCTGTCCTGACCCTGTCTCTTGATCACATCTACGCACAGCTCCACCGTAAGGCGAA
>NZ_BDLP01000618.1:0-1634 GCF_001950415.1 Roseomonas sp. TAS13 | reverse complement strand
GCCAGCAGGCCGGGCGCAGGCGGCGCCGCGGCAAAGAGCAGGCCGGTGAAGGTGCCGCCGAGATGCCGCAGCAGCCATTCCGGCTCCCCGTCCCGGTGCCTCCCATCCTGGGACACGGGCGCGTCCGCCGCCACCGCGCCGGGCACCATGGCGCCGGCGAAGCTGTCGGCATCCGGCGTGTTCAGCGGAGAATCGCGCAGCACCGCCGGGACGGAAAGGCGGCCGCTGTTGACCATGCGCCGGGCGAAGTTGCAGTCGCGCGCCAGGTCCAGCACGGCATCGCGGAAGGCGCGGCTGGCCTCGTTCTTCGGCGTGATGAAATCCGTGCTGCGGGTCGAGTTGCGGATGTTCTCGTCGGCGGCGAAGACACGCTCGCCGTCATAGCTGTCGAGCAGGCCCTCCGGCGCAGCGCCGCGCAGCACGAGGCCGAGCTTCCAGGCGAGGTTCTCGGCATCCTGCACGCCGCTGTTGGCGCCGCGCGCGCCGAAGGGGGAGACGCCGTGCGCGGCGTCGCCAGTGAAGAGCACGCGGCCGTGGCGGAAGCGGTCCATGCGGCGGCAGACGAAGCTGTAGACGCTGACCCATTCCAGGGTGAAGGCGCGGTCCTCGCCCAGCAGCGCCCTGACGCGGGGGATGACCTTCTCGGGGCACTTCTCCGCCTCCGGATCGGCGTCCCAGCCGAGCTGGAAGTCGATGCGCCAGACCTGGTCCGGCTGGCGATGCAGCAGCACGGACTGGTTGGGGTGGAAGGGCGGGTCGAACCAGAACCAGCGCTCGGAGGGGAAGTCCGCCTCCATCCGCACATCGGCGATCAGGAAGCGGTCGCGGAAGACCTGCCCCCTGCTTTCCAGCCCCATGAGGCGGCGGGTGGGGCTGCGGCCGCCATCGGCGGCGACCAGCCAGTCGGCCTGGAGGCTGTAGGGGCCGTCCGGCGTTTCCACCTCCAGCCACACGCCGCCGGGGGCGTGCCGCAGGCCGGCGAGGCTGTTCTTCCAGCGGATTTCCAGGTTCGGCAGTTCCCGCGCGCGTTCCAGCAGGAAGCCTTCGACGTAGTATTGCTGCAGGTTGACGAAGGCCGGGCGGGCATGGCCGGTCTCGGGCAGCAGGTCGAAGCTGTAGACGGGCTCGTCGCGGAAGAAGACCTTGCCGCAGTTCCAGACCACGCCCTTCTCGACCATGCGGTGGCCGCAGCCGAGGCGGTCGAAGATTTCCAGGGTGCGCTTGGCGAAGCAGATGGCGCGCGAGCCGCCGGCGAGGCGGTCGTCGTCGTCCAGCACCACCACCGGCGTGCCGGATTGCGCGAGATCGATGGCCGTGGCCAGCCCGACCGGGCCGGCGCCGACCACCACCACCGGATGGCGGACCGGCTGGGCGGCGTCCTGGTCGGCGGAACGGCGATAGCCGAAGCGGAGGGTCTGGTAGTCGGGGGCCGGCGGCGCGAGGTCCGGCACGGATGGCGAGACGGCTTCCTGCAACCCCTTGGTCCTCCCTTTTTCACGGACGCCTTGCCGGCGTTCCTGTACGCTTCCGGGAAGATGTGTCTCATATGATATGATCTGGTCAAGGGACTTCGCCGCCTGGGTGCGGGGCTGTCTCTTGATCACATCTACGCACAGCTCCACCGTAAGGCGAAT
>NZ_BDLP01000617.1:0-1635 GCF_001950415.1 Roseomonas sp. TAS13 | reverse complement strand
TCGCCTTACGGTGGAGCTGTGCGTAGATGTGATCAAGAGACAGGCGGCGCGGTCGAGGAAGCCGGCCTCGCCCGTCGCCTCGTGCAGCGCCAGCGCGGCGCGGGCCATGGCGGCATGGTCCTCCAGCAGCCCGGTGGCGCCGGACTGCCCGTCCTTCCAGGAATGCAGCAGCCTGCCATCCGGCGCCGCGAGGTCGCGCGCCACCGCCTCGAAGACCCTGCGGGCGAGGTCCAGCCAGTCCGGCCGGTCGAAGACCAGGGCGGCGCGCACCAGTCCGGAAACCATCAGCCCGTTCCAGTCGGCCAGCACCTTGTCGTCCCGCCCCGGCCGCACCCGTGCCGCGCGGGCCTCCAGCAGCCGGGCGCGGGACGCGGCGAGCGCCTTCTCCTGGTCTTCCGGCAGGGGGTCGGGATCGGCGGAGCGGTTCAGCACCACCTTGCCCTCCCAGTTGCCCTCGCTGCCGACGTCATAGACCTCGCGGAACAGTTCGGCGTCCTCGCCCAGCACCGCGTTCACCTCGGCGGCGGTCCAGACATAGAAGCGGCCTTCCTCGCCCTCGCTGTCGGCATCCAGCGCGGCGGCATAGGCGCCGTTGGGGGCGACCATCTCGCGCTCCAGCCAGCCCACCAGCTCCTCCGCCCGGAGGGCGTAGAGGGCGTCCGGCTGCTGCGCATAGGCCAGCGCCAGGAGCTCCAGGAGCTGGGCGTTGTCGTAGAGCATCTTCTCGAAATGCGGCACCAGCCAGACGCCATCCACGGCATAGCGGGCATAGCCGCCGCCGAGATGGTCCCAGATCCCGCCCTGGCTCATCCGCCGCAGGAGGAGATGCACGGCCCCGGCGCAGTCCGGGCGTTCCAGCCGCTGCGCCATCTGCAGCAGGAAGCGGAAGATCGGCGCGTTGGGGAATTTCGGTGCGCCGCGCAGCCCGCCCTGCACCGGGTCCTGGATGCCCATCAGCGCCTCGGTCACGCGTTCCAGCAGATCCCGGTCCGGCAGGGCGCCGGGATGGCTGGCGGCGAGCTGCGCCAGGCCCTGGCCCAGCGCGGCGGTGTTCTGGGCGATCTTTTCCGGCTCCCGCGCATAGGTGGCGGCGACGCCGCGCAGCACCTGGCGGAAGGAAGGGCGGCCCCAGCGCGGCTCGGGAGGAAAGTAGGTGCCGCCCCAGAAGGGCTCGCCCGCCGGCGTCAGGAACATGGTCAGCGGCCAGCCGCCCTGTTCGCCCAGCAGGTGCAGCGCGTTCATGTAGGCGGCGTCGATGTCGGGCCGTTCCTCGCGGTCCACCTTCACATTGACGAAGAGCTGGTTCATCAGCGCCGCCGTCTCGGGGTCCTCGAAGGATTCATGGGCCATCACATGGCACCAGTGGCAGGCGGCATAGCCCACCGAGAGCAGGATCGGCCGTCCCGTCGCCCGCGCCTCCGCCAGCGCCGCCCCTCCCCAGGGCCGCCAGTGCACGGGGTTTCCCGCATGCTGGAGCAGATAGGGGCTGGCCTCATGGCTCAGCAGGTTCTCGCTCGGATAGGTCTGGCCCATGCCAGCGCACCTAAGGTGCCCCCATCCTTCCCGCCAGGGGGCTCTCGGAGGTTTCGGGCCGGGGCCAGAGGGGCTCCGCCCCTCTGGACACCCCGCCAAGGG
>NZ_BDLP01000616.1:0-1639 GCF_001950415.1 Roseomonas sp. TAS13 | reverse complement strand
GCCCTGCAGGTCCGCGAGGCCGGGTTCGTCCCGGACCTCGCCTCCTACGACCACATCGTCCTGTTCACCTCGGGCGGCAAGGATTCTACCGCCTGCCTGCTGCACCTGCTGGACTGCGGCATGCCCCCAGAGCGGATCGAACTGCACCACCACGAGGTGGATGGCCGCGGTGCCCCGTTCATGGACTGGCCGGTGACCGGGGCCTACGTCGCGGCGCAGGCCGCGGCGTTCGGGCTGCCGCTCTACCACTCCTTGGCGCGAGGGTGGCTTCGAGCGGGAGATGCTGCGCCAGGATGCACCGACGGCGCCGATCCTGTTCGAGGCACCTCATGGCCTCATGAGGACAGGAGGTGTGGGGCCGCGTAGTACCCGGTTGCTGTTCCCGCAGACCTCGGCCGACCTGTCCGTCCGCTGGTGCTCGGCCGCACTCAGGATTGGCGTCATGGACACGCTGATCCGGGCGCAGGACCGCTTTCTCGGCAGCCGCACCCTGGTCGTGACCGGCGAGCGTGCCGAGGAAAGCCCGGCGCGGGCGCTCTACGCGCCGAGCGAGCGACACCGCACCGATACCCGCGACGGGACGCGACGGCAACGCCACGTCGACCACTGGCGTCCCGTACATGGGTGGAGCGAGCGCGGCCGTGTCCCATTGCGTGGTGTAGGAGCGCTGGTTCTCGGCGGACTGAACTGCCGGGTCAGGCAGGCACGGCGGAGAGCCTGACGGAGGCAGTATCGCTGACGGTGCTGATGGCTTCCAGAGTCATGTAGCGGGAGCGCTGTATGGCCCATTCGTCGGACTGCTCGAGCAGGATCGCGCCGATAAGCCGAACAGCTGCGGCCTCGTTGGGAAAGATGCCGACAACGTCGGTGCGGCGCTTGATCTCGCCGTTCAGGCGCTCGATGGGATTTGTTGAGTGCAGCTTCGCCCGGTGGGCGACGGGGAAGTTCATGTAGGCCAGCACGTCCTCTTCGGCGGTGTCCATAAGGGCGGCAAGCTTTGGGATCTTGGGGCGGAGCTGATCAGCTACGGTGCGCCACTGGGCGTGCGCCGAGGCCGCGTCCTCCTGAGCGTAGGCGGTGCCGATCCAGGCCGAGACGATGCGGCGTTGCGTCTTGCCTGCATGAGCCAGGGCATTGCGGGCGAAGTGGACGCGGCACCTTTGCCAGGTGGCCCGGAGCACCTTCGCCACGGCGGCTTTCAGGCCCTCATGGGCATCCGAGATCACCAGCTTGACCCCAGCCAGACCCCGGCGGGTGAGGCCGCGGAGGAAGTCGAGCCAGAAGGGCTCCGCCTCGGACGCCCCGACCGCCATGCCCAGCACCTCGCGGCGGCCATCGGTGTTCACGCCCACCGCGATGGTGACGGCAACCGAGACGATCCGGCCTGCCTCTCTAACTTTCACGTAGGTGGCGTCCAGCCAGAGATAGGGCCAGTCACCCTCGATGGGACGGCCCAGGAAGTCGCGCACCCGCTCGTCGATCTCGGCGCAGAGGCGGCTGACCTGGCTCTTGCTGACACCCTCCAGCCCCATGGCCCTGACCAGGTCATCGACGGAGCGGGTGGAGATGCCGTGAACATAGGCTTCCTGGATCACCCTGTCTCTTGATCACATCTACGCACAGCTCCACTGTAAGGCGA
>NZ_BDLP01000615.1:0-1639 GCF_001950415.1 Roseomonas sp. TAS13 | reverse complement strand
TTGTGATCAGGAGACAGGGTGCTGCTGGCCGTCTGTGGCGAGGCCGCCTATGCGCTGCTGTCCAAGCGACTCGCCGGGCGCATGCCGCTGCTGGCCGCCGGCCTGTGGATGCAGATCTTCTCCGCCCTGTTGCTCCTGCCCGCCTGGCTGCCCCTGGCCATCCCCTGGCCGGGTGCGGCGGGCGTCCTGGCTGATCCGCTCCTGGCGGGGCTGCTGATCTTCCACGGGCTGACGGCCAGCGTGTTCAGCCTGCTGCTCTGGTATTCCGGTCTGCGCCGCGCCCCGGCGGGCCTGGCGGGCGTCTTCATGGCCTTCCTGCCCGCCTCGGCGGCGGTGACGGCGGTGCTGTTCCTGGGGGAACCGATGACCACGGCGCATCTCGCCGGCTTCGCGCTGATGCTGGCCAGCCTGCTGCTGGCGACCTGGCCGGCACGGCGCGGATGAGGGCCTGGTTCGCCTGTACCGGCGCGGAACTGCTGCGCACCGAAGCCGCCGATGTGGCCGCCCGCCTCGCGGCGGCGCAGACCCGGCGGGGCTTCGACGCCACCTATGCCCAGCTCGCCGCCTGGGAGGCCTCGGCGTCGCTGCTGCGCGAGGCTGTGGTGCGGGCGGGCGGGGAGGGCTGGACCCTGGCCTTCGAATACGAGCTGCTGCGCCTGGAGAAGCGCATCGACGCGGTGCTGCTGACCGACCGCGCGATTCTGGTGCTGGAGTTCAAGGGCGAGGGCTTCTCCCCCGCCGATCTGCGGCAGGTGGAGGACTACGCGCTGGACCTGCGCGACTTCCATGCCGGCAGCCGGGCGCATCCGATCGTGCCCGTGCTGGTGCCGCTGCTGGCGCCGGACCAGGGAGCGCAGCAGCTCAGCCTGCTCTGGCACGCGGTGGTGCCGCCGCTCCGCGCCAATGCGCGGGGCCTGCCCGCCCTGCTGTCCGCCGTGCAGGCTTCCGTCCCGGCCCCGGCCACGCCGCTGGACGGGGCGGCCTGGCTCGCCGCCCCCTATCGCCCGGTGCCGAGCATCGTGGAGGCCGCCACCATGCTCTATGCCCGGCATGGGGTGGCGGAGATCGCGGCGGCCCGTTCGGACGCCGCCAACCTGACCCGCACCACGGAGGCCATTGCGCGGGCGCTGGACGAGGCCCGGCGTGACGCGGCGCGGGTGGTGGTCTTCGTCACCGGCATTCCCGGCGCGGGCAAGACGCTGTGCGGGCTGAACGCAGTCTTCGGTACGGCGCGGCTGGACGGCGCGGCCTTCCTGACCGGCAACGTGCCGCTGGTCGGCGTGCTGCGCGCCGCGCTGGCCCAGGATGCGGTGGCGCGCGGCGCCTGTGGGCGGGATGAGGCGGAGCGGCGGGTGAAGGCGGCGCTGCAGAACGTCCATGCCTTCCTGGCCGAACATGCCGGCGACCCGCGGCACGGACCACCGCCGGAACGGCTGATCGTCTTCGACGAGGCGCAGCGAGCCTGGGACGCGAAACAGGCGAGCCGCGACACGCAGCGGCGCAAGGCCGTGCTGACCCTGAGCGAACCCGCCCACACGCTGGAGATCATGGCGCGCACCGAGGGCTGGTCGGCGATCGTCGCGCTGGTCGGCCAGGGGCAGGAGATCAACACGGGCGAGGCCGGGCTGGCGGAGTGGGG
>NZ_BDLP01000614.1:0-1647 GCF_001950415.1 Roseomonas sp. TAS13 | reverse complement strand
GCCAGTCGGCCCGGCGCTCCAACCGGGCGAGACTGCCCTCCAGCGCGGCCACCAGCTGATCGGTCAGAGGGACGATCGACAGCCGGCCTAGGTCGAGCTGGTGCTGGCGCACCATCTCCAGCAGGAAGTCGAGCGGCCCGTCAAAGCCCTCCACGCTGAGGTGCGGCATATCAGCCGCCCGGGGTCGCACATCGGCGGCTTTCTCGTCCTGCCAGGGATCCTCTACGGCAGCTGCGGCGCCGACGTCAGCCACGACGCGCCCTGGCCGACCGGGGTGGTTTGTCCCGATTGTGCTTCTTGTCCCAAATGCCCTGCTTGTGCTGGGTGGGTACGATGGATCGGCTCGTGGGCTCATCGCCCTCGCTGTCCGCGTAGTCCGGCTGCAGGCCGAAGCTCAGGGCCGGCCAGTCCCGGCGGAGCCGGCGCAGCGCCTGCCAGGGCGACCAGTCCGCCGACCAGAACTCCACCCGCAGCTCCGCCATCCGCCGCTTCCGGCCGTCGAGGGTGGGCTCCAGCTCCCGCACATGCCGCAGCGGCCGTGTCGTGCCCCAGTGTGCCCACAGCCAGGTGCGGCTGTCCGGATTGTCGGGACCCAGGCGCAGGATACCGGGCGGGACCGGCAGCAGACGGTGCAGGTCCAAGGGGCAGCTTTGGTCCGTGCCGATGCGGGCCAACGCTCGCTGATGGTTGGCCGCCGCGGCATCCCGCAGCCGCCGAGCAAGGATCTGCGCCCCCTGCAGACTGATCGCGCGCTCGCCCTCGGCCGGCGCTACGAGCGACAGGAACCAGTCCTCCTCCATGCCGTCGAGGTCCAGCACCCAGGGGATCACCCCCGCCCCGGCCGCCGCCGCCCGGAAGTGACCCATCTCTTCCGTCGGTCCGGTCACCACCAGCACATTGCGCAGCCAGTCGGTGTGTGCCGGCGCCGGGAGCGCCGGCGGGGCCGGCGCATCCGGGGCAGCTGGAGAAAGACGGGCGGCCACTCCCCTGCCCTACAAGTCGAGCAGTCGGGCCGGGCTGTCCTGGGTGATCTTGGCCCGGCGGCGATAGCCCTGGGTGGTGGCGATGCTCTTCTGGCGGGTGTGGTGCATCACCTGCTCGTCGAGCGCGCCCTTGAGATAGGCCTCAGTGATGAAGCCCGCCCGCAGCCCGTGCGGGGACAGACGCTCGCTCTCGTCCACCGTTAGCCCGGCGAGTTCAGCCCGCTTGCGCAGGATCCGCCACACGCTCTTGCTATCGAGCCGTCCCTCGAGCACGCCGCGCCCGCTGAGGCCGCGGAACACCGCGCCATACTCGATCCGCGCCCGGCGCAGCCATTCCTCCATGGCGCGGACCGGGCAGGTCAGGGGATTGAGCCCACGTGGGATGCCGACCGTGGCCCCCTCCCCTTCCTGGTCGCGCTTGGAGCGCAGGATCTGCAAGGTCATGCCCTCGGGCGTGAAGCGCAGGACCTCACGATCGATGGCCACCAGCTCGGAGCGTCGCAGCGCCCCCGCGAAGCCGGTCAGCAGCAGCGCCTTGTCCCGCAGGCCTGCCATGTCGGTGCCGCAGCTGGCGAGAAGGCGCTTCACCTCGGCCGAGGTCAGCGCCGCGGCCGGCCGGGCCGGCTTGCCGTGGCTGGCGAGGATGCCGCGCAGCGTCATGCGG
>NZ_BDLP01000613.1:0-1651 GCF_001950415.1 Roseomonas sp. TAS13 | reverse complement strand
CGTGTCGGGTGATGAAAGCGCGGATCGGTGCTGGCGAGCAGCCCGACCCTGGCCGCTCCCGCCATGCCGGCGAGGGTTTCCAGCCGGTGCCGGTCGGCGCCATCGAGGATAATGGCTGCGGCACAGAGCATCGGCAGGGTGAGCTTGTGGCGAAGCGCCGCCGCGTCAGCCCGCAGCCGCGCCGCGAAGGCGGCATCGGGAAGCGCCGGGGGGAGTGCCGCGATGACCCATCCCTCCGCATGCCCGATCAGGTCATCCCGGCTGATCTCGCAGGCACCCTTGGGCGCGCGCATGCGGCCGAGCGACAGCAGCCGGGTCAGCCGGCCGTAGCTGTCGCGGTCCGTGGGCCAGGCGAGATAGGCCGAGCCGTCGGTCAGCACGAGGCGGGTGCCCACGACGTAGCGCAGCCCGACTTCCCTGGCCGCGACGTGGGCACGCACGGCCCCGGCCAGGCTGTTGCGGTCGCAGATGCTGAGGCCCGCATGTCCAAGCGCCTTGGCCACGGCGACCAGCTCGGCCGGGTGCGAGGCCCCGTCCAGCAGCGAGTAGTTGGAGCGAGCACAAAGTTCGGCGAAGACAGACATCAGGCGAGATAGCCATGCAGGAACCAACGAGCGGGTTTGTCGGGGCGGATCGGCCCGGCCCGGCCGATCCAGAGCCGTGCCCCCGTCGCCAGCGCGACCCGGTAGTAGTCACGGCCGGGCCGCTCCTCCGGCTCGCGCCACCACTCGGCCTCGATGCGGTCCGGGCCTTCGGCCCAGAGCACCGCATGCATGGCGCCGTCGAGCCGGATCCGGGTGGGGGGACCATCCGGCACCCCCGCGACCACCATCAGCGGCACCGGCCGGGGCAGCAGCCTGACCGGCTGCGCAAGGCCCGGCCAGGCACCGTCGCGCGGCACAGGCGCGAAGGGATCCACCTCCCGCACCGCCCGCTCGGGCCAGTGGCTCTCAACCGGGTCCAGGCGCCACACCGGTAAGCGCTGCCCCAGGCGGTCCAGCAACTGGCCGAGCGCTTCCTCGGCGCGGTGCCCGCCGGGGCTGATCGCACCCATGCCGTCCTGCGCCGCGACGAGTGGGTTGGTGCTGTCCGCCTGCAGGGTGAGGCGTTCGAAGCCGAGATCCGGCTCCAGCCGCCCCAGCACCTCACCGAACAATCGGCGCAGGTGCGCCGGCGTTCGCGTCGGCAGCCCGGTGCCGATCGTGAGCTCCTGCACGTCCCCGTCCACTCGGAACGCCCGCAGCGTGATCCGCCGCGCGCCCTGGCCTGCCCCGGCCAGCTTCTGGCAGAGCCGATCGAGCAGGCTGTCCACAGCGCGGTCGATGTCTGCGCGGGTGACGATCGGGTCCACGAAGTGGCCGACCGCCGAGTATTCTGGCGGCGGCCGAACCGGGCTCAGCGGCCGGGGGCGCTCGCCTGTGATCGCATCCAGCACGTCCAGGAGCTGGCGCCCGAAGCGCCGGCTCAGCGGCGCCCGGGGCTGGCGGAGCACGTCGCCGATGTCCTGCAGGTCGAGCCGGTGCAACCCGGCGAGGCAGTCAGGCGGCAGCCGCAGCACCGACAGCGGCAGGCCTTCCATCACGGCCCGTTCCTTCCCGGGTGGCAGGATGACGCCGTGCCGCCCGGCTCGCGCCAGTGCCGCCGCGACGTC
>NZ_BDLP01000612.1:0-1653 GCF_001950415.1 Roseomonas sp. TAS13 | reverse complement strand
CGGCATAGGCCCGGATCTCGACCGGCCGCCCCACCGCGCTCGCCATCACCGAGTACTTGTTGTTGTCGAACCGCACCAGGCAGGTCTTGGATACCGCGGCAGGCACGGCATGGAACCCGTCGAACCGCCCAGCGTAAGGCACCAGGATAGTGTCCGAGGACGTGGTGGAAAATCGGGGTGGCTGAGGTGGTCACCGGACCTGTGGTCTAGGGTGGAGTTGCGAGGCTTCATCCCGAACCGACGAGGACCCGATGACCGAGGAGAGACTACCCCTGGCCGAGCTGCTGGCGAAAGCCGGAGACGAGGACTTCCTGCGCAGCGTGGCGGAAGCCGTGGTGCAGATCCTGATGGAGGCGGACGTGGAGGGGCTGATCGGCGCCGCCCGGCACGAACGCTCCGGAGAGCGGACGACCTACCGGAACGGGTATCGCGACCGCGCCTTTGACACGCGGCTAGGCAGCCTACAGTTGCGGATCCCCAAGCTGCGGCAGGGCAGCTACTTCCCGCCCTTCCTGGAGCCGCGGCGGACGACGGAGAAGGCGCTGGTGGCGGTGATCCAGGAAGCCTGGATCGGCGGCGTCTCGACGCGCAAGGTCGATGACCTTGTGCAAGCGATGGGGCTGTCAGGGATCAGCAAGAGCACGGTCAGCAAGCTCTGCCGCGACATCGACGAGCGGGTCGGCGTCTTCCTCACCCGTCCGCTGACCGGCTCATGGCCGTATCTCTGGCTCGACGCCACCTACCTCAAGCAACGCGAGGGCGGCCGGGTGGTCTCGGTGGCGGCGATAATCGCGGTCGCGGTCAACACCGAAGGCAAGCGCGAGATCGTGGGTCTGCATATCGGGCCTTCGGAGGCGGAGAGCTTCTGGTCGGACTTCCTGCGCAGCCTGGTCCGCCGCGGCCTGACGGGCGTGAAGCTGGTGATCTCCGACGCGCATGAGGGGCTGAAGGCGGCGATCCGCCGCGTGATGGGGGCCACCTGGCAACGGTGCCGGGTTCATTGGATGAGGAACGCCTTGGCGTATGTCCCGAAAGGGCAGCAGACGATGGTCGCAGCCGCGTTGCGCCAGGCGTTCCTGCAGGAGGACGCCGCCAATGCGCACCGGGTCTGGCGGACGGCCGCGGATCAGATGCGGCAGAGGTGGCCGAAACTCGGCACGTTCATGGACGAGAGCGAGCACGACGTGCTGGCCTACATGGCCTTCCCCGCCCAGCACCGCACCAAGTTGCACTCAACGAACCCGCTCGAGCGATTGAACAAGGAGGTCAAGCGCCGCGCCGATGTCGTCGGCATCTTTCCGTCCGAGCCGTCGATTGTGCGCCTGATCGGCGCCGTGCTGCTCGAGGCAAATGACGAGTGGCAACTCCAGCACCGCTACATGCAGGTCGAGGGCATGGCCGAACTGAGCCCGCCTACCATCGAGGGCGAAGCCACTGCTCTCCCGTCAGCCCAGATGCCACCTCAGGCCGCCTGATCCGTGACCGCTTTTGGCATCCCAATTTCCACCAACTTGACGGACGCTATCAGGCACCAGGCTTGGCCGCTCTGCCTCGAACGCCTCCCAGACGGTCCGCTCCCTCTGCTCCGGATGCCGATTGGCCCGGGCATGGGACACGCACCGCTCCAGCAGGAGGGCGTTCAGCTCCTCGTAA
>NZ_BDLP01000611.1:0-1657 GCF_001950415.1 Roseomonas sp. TAS13 | reverse complement strand
CGTCGAGACTTGTGATCAAGAGACAGGCTGGGGGAAAAGGCGGAGCCTTGTCCCCCGGGACAGCGCGACGCCCGACGTGAAGCACCGGCTGGCAGCCGGGGTGAGCCGCCTTTCGTATCAACCTTTCCCGCGCATCTCCTGTGATGCCTTCGGCATCGGGGTCAGGCCCAGACCCCAGAGCGGGCGGGGATCGGCGGCGAAAGCTTCCGGGGCGCGTTCCGTGCCGGCGGCGCAGCCGATGTCGCGGGCCTGGCGGGGCTCCATCTCGCTGAGCCGCCGGGCATCCTCCATCCGGCCGATCCAGGCGCCGTAGAGCGCCAGCAGGTCGATCCGCGGCAGGGCGAGCCGCCGGCCGGGCCAGCGCGCCGCCCGGAAGGACAGGGGGGCCACCATGGTTCGCAGGGTCATGTCCAGCGTCTCCCAGGCTCGCGAGGAGCGGTGATGGGCCGGTGGCGGAGCCTGTTCCGGGAGGGCTCCACCGCATCGGCGAGGGCCATCATCCTGCCGCGGCGGGGTGTGCCGTCGGGTACAGCGATCGTGGAATTTCCAGGCTATGACAGGGGGATTCCACGGATGGCCGCCACGGGGAGAGGCCCCGCCGGCTTTCCGCCCGGATGGAACTCCCTCATGAGGAGGGCCGGTCCCATGGCCGCCATCGCCGAGAAGCTGCGCCTCACCGCTGCCGCCCTGGGCTGCTCCGGCCGCAAGGAACTCTGCGCCCGCTTCCGGGTGGCCAATCCCGCCACGCATTTCGACCTGGAGCGCTCGCACAAATGGCTCCAGGGGCGCGCCTTGCCGCGCTCGGTCCAGCTCTATGACGACTGGGCGAAGGTGCTGGGAACGCGCCGCGCCGGTGCCTGGATCGCTTCCTGTACCCTGGACGCCTTCCTGGGCGAGGTCTGCACCCTGTTCGAGGCCGATGCGGCGGACCTGCTGCGACGCGCCGAACTGCCGCCGCACCAGCCGGCGGAGGCGCAAAGGCCGCCGGACGTGAGCGGCGGCCATCTCTGCGGCCATTATGCCTGCTATTCCCGGGCCTGGTCGCCCTACCATCCCGACAACCTGATCCGGGGGGCGCTGCAGTTCCTGCCGTCCCAGCGGGGGCAGCACCTGCTGGCGGACTATACCGAGGCCCTGTTCGGCGGCACCTTCCACTTCATGGGCGAGGTCCTGCTGCGCGGGCGCACGGCGCATGTCCTGCTGCGCGCCCAGGGCGACATCCCGCCGCTCTACGCCAGCCTCTACATTCCCGGCCCGCCCGCCAGCGCGCTTTGCGGCATCATCGCCGGGGCCGCCCTGGTCGGATACGAGCCGCGCCCCTCCGCCTCCCGCATCGTGCTGGTCCGGACGCCATGCCCGGCCGCGGCGACGAACCGGCATCTGCGGACGGAGGACGGGAGCATCGGCGAGGACCTTCGCCAGCTCGGCCTTCCGTCCGGGCAGGCCGCGGGGATCGACGCGCTGCTGCGGGATTTCCTGGATGGCGCCGGGGACCGGGGGCGCGACCAGGTGCCCGCCGCTCTCCAGGAGCGGCTTTGCGCCGAGCTGGACCGCTTCTATCTGCGGCCGGAGACGCAGCCACAGGGTATCCGGCCCGTTTCCGCGGCCTGCGGCGCCTGATGGCGGCACGGCGGGGGCGGAAGGGAAGCGGCCCGGC
>NZ_BDLP01000610.1:0-1666 GCF_001950415.1 Roseomonas sp. TAS13 | reverse complement strand
GCTGTGCGTAGATGTGATCAAGAGACAGGGCCCGGGCCTATGCGGAGGCCGTGGAGGACCTGGATGCCGCCATCACCCTCCAGGCGGACGACCCGCGGAGCTGGATCCTGCGCGGCCAGGCCCAGGCGGCGCTGGGGGACCGGCGCGCCGGGGCGCTGGACCTGCGGGAGGCGCTGCGCCTGGAGCCGAGGCAGTTCGACGCGCTGCTGGCCCTGTCCACGCTGCAGCAGGACAGCGGCGACCTGGTGGGTGCCTTGCACAGCCTGGAGGCAGCGATGAAGATCAACCCGCGCATGGCGGGTGGCGAGGCCCGGCTGCGCGACCTGCGGCGGCGGGCGCTGGGCGACAGCACCTGAGGCGCGGGCCGCGATCCCCGGCAAGAAGGGGCGGCGGGGAAGAGGCGGCCGGAGGGCGTGCCGGGAGGCATGGCCCCGAGGGGCGCGGCCCGCGAGGGCGGGAAGGATCGTCCGGGAAAGCGGCGAGGCGAGCAAGGGGAGTGACCTCATGGACGACCGCGTGCGCATGCGCGAGGTCCGCGTGCTGTCCGACGACACCTATGTCCTGCGGCGGAACACCTTCGATTTCCGCCGGCGCGACGGGCGCTGGCAGACCCTGGTGCGGGAAACCTATGACCGTGGCGACGGGGCGGCGATCCTGCTCTGGGAGCCGCGGAAGCGCACGGTGCTGCTGGTGCGGCAGTTCCGCTTTCCCGCCTATGCGGCGGGCCACAAGGACGATCTGGTCGAGGTCCCCGCCGGGATGCTGGACGCGCGGAGCCCCGAGGAGGCGATCCGGCGCGAGGCGGAGGAGGAGGCCGGCATCCGCGTCACCGCGCCGCGCCGGCTTTTCGAGGCCTTCATGAGCCCGGGCAGCGTGACCGAGCGGATCACCTTCTTCATGGCCGAGTACAGCGCCGCCGACCGCATCGGCGCCGGCGGCGGGCTGGAGGAGGAGGGCGAGGACATCAGCCTGCTGGAAGTTCCGCTGGAGGAGGCCATGGCCATGATCCGGCGCGGCGAGATCGTGGACGCCAAGACGATCATGCTGCTGCAATACGCCCGGCTGCATGAGCTGGGCGCAGCCTGAAGGGGGCACGCGCGTACCGGCGCAACACCCGGATGGCGGGCCGGGGCCATGCCGTGGGACAGGAAGACATGAGCGACACCCTTCTCCCCCTTCCCGACGTGGCGGACCGTCTCTGGGATTCGCTGCTCCGACGTGAGCCGCGCCAGGACGCGGTCTATGCGGTGGCAACCCAGGGCGTGTGGTGCCGCTTCGGCTGCCCATCCCGCCTGCCGCTGCGCCGCAACACGCGCTTCTTCGCCGATGGCGCGGAGGCGGAGGCGGCGGGCTTCCGCCCCTGCCGGCGCTGCGACCCGCGCGGCGAGCGGGGCCGTCTCCATGCCGAGGCGGTGCGCGCCGCCTGCGAGATGATCGAGGGCTCGGAGGGCATCCCCTCCCTGGCCGCGCTGGCGGAACGGGCGGGCTATGCCCGGCACCACTTCCTGCGCCTGTTCCGCGAGGTGACGGGGGTGACGCCGCGCTCCTATGCCGAGGGCGTGCGGGCCCGGCGCCTGCAACGCGCGCTGGGCGGGGGGGCGCGGGTGGTGGATGCGGTGGCGGAGGCGGGCTTCGGCAGCGAGAGCCGCGTCTACGCTGTCTCTTG
>NZ_BDLP01000609.1:0-1670 GCF_001950415.1 Roseomonas sp. TAS13 | reverse complement strand
GCACACGCACCGGCTGCGCGCGCTCTTCGATGCCGTGGTGGTCGGTGCCGGCACGGTCGCGGCCGACGATCCGCGGCTCACGACGCGGGAGGTGGACGGCCCCGACCCGGTGCGCGTGGTGATCGACACGGAACGCCGGCTGGGCAGCGGCCATCGCGTCTTCGCCGGGCCACCACGCACCCTGCTGGCCTGCGCCGGGGACGCGCCGGGCGGCGACGGCACGCATCACGGCAGCGCCGAGATCCTGCGCCTGCCGCGCGACAACTTCCTGCCCGCCCTGCTGCACGCGCTTTTCGCGCGCGGGCTGCGCCGCGTCTTCGTGGAGGGCGGCGGCATCACCGTTTCCCGCTTCCTGGCCGCGGGGCTGCTGGACCGGCTGCATCTGACCGTGGCGCCGGTCATCCTGGGCTCCGGCCGCCCGGCCTTCGTGCTGCCGGAGGTCGCGCGCATCGCCGAGGGGCTGCGCTTCGCCTGGACCGTGCATCCGCTGGGCGACGACGTGCTCTTCGACATCCCCCTGGACCGGGCCAGGCCAGGCATCTGCCGGGACGCGGCGCCGGAAGCGCGGGAAGCCACGGCGTGACGGAGGCCACCGCGCTCTGGAGCGTCGCGCCCGGTCGGGCGGAGCTTCGCCGCGAGACCCTGCCCCCGCCGGGTGACGGGGAAGCGCTGGTGCGCAGCCTCGCCAGCGGCGTGTCGCGCGGCACGGAACGCCTCGTGCTTGCCGGCCGCGTTCCGGAAAGCCAGTGGGGCGTCATGGCCGCGCCCCTGATGGGCGGCGCCTTCCCCTTCCCGGTGAAGTACGGCTATGCGGCGGTGGGCGTGGTGGAGGCCGGGCCGGAACCTCTGCTCGGGCGCCGTGTCTTCTGCCTGCATCCGCACCAGGACCGCTTCGTGGCGCCAGCCATGATGTGCATTCCCGTGCCCGACCGCATCCCCGATCGCCGCGCCGTGCTGGCCGCGAACATGGAGACGGCGCTCAATATCCTCTGGGACGCCGCGCCGGTCGCGGGCGAGCGCGCCCTGGTCATCGGCGCGGGCGTGGTCGGCCTGCTCGGCGCCTTCCTGCTGTCGCGCATTCCCGGCATCGACCTCCAGATCCTGGACCGCGATCCCGCGCGGCGGGCCGTGGCGGAACGGCTCGGCCTGCGCTTCGCCGGACCGGAGGAGGCGCCGGCGGAACGGGAACTGGTCATCCATGCCAGCGCCAGCGCTGAGGGGCTCCGCCTCGCGCTCCGCTGCGCGGCGATGGAGGCGCGCATCCTGGAGGCGTCCTGGTTCGGCGATGCGGAGATCGGCCTGCCGCTCGGCGAGGCCTTCCACGCACGCCGCCTGCGCCTCCTTTCCACCCAGGTCGGGCAGGTCTCGCCCGCCATGCGCGGTCGCCGCACGCATGCGGAACGCCTGGCGCTGGCCCTGTCGCTGCTGGACGATCCCAGGCTGGATGCGCTCTGCGGTCCGGTGCTGCCCTTCGCCGATCTGCCGCAGGCGCTGCCGGGGCTGCTCGAACCGCCGCCGGACCAGGATGCGCCGCTCTGCCCGGTTGTCGTCTACTGAGGCTTCCGGCGCCGTGGCGCGGGACCGGTCGCGCGCCGCACGCCGGAAGCCTTCGCCCGCTTCGCTGGCCTTCACCGCCCCGCTCTTCCGTCCGGGGCGCCCCGCCTTCATTC
>NZ_BDLP01000608.1:0-1670 GCF_001950415.1 Roseomonas sp. TAS13 | reverse complement strand
GGAGGAGCCGAGGCTCGCCGCCCGCCCCGCCGGCGAGGCCGTGCCGGTGATCGACGGGGTCGCGCTCTGGACTGGCGGGCGGGAGCACCGCGCCCCCGTGCTGGACCGCGAGGCGCTGCTGGCCGGCGACACGGTGCGCGGGCCGGCGCTGATCCGCGAGGCGAATGCGACCACAGTGGTGGAGCCCGGCTGGCAGGCCGAGGTGACGGCGCTGAACCACATGATCCTCCGCCGGGTGGAGGCGCGGGCGAACGCGGTGCTGGCCGATGCGTCGAAGCCCGACCCGGTGATGCTGGAGCTGTTCGGCGCGCTGTTCATGAGCATCGCCGAACAGACCGGCACGGTGCTGCAGAACACCTCGCTTTCCGTGAACATCAAGGAGCGGCTCGACTTCTCCTGCGCCGTCTTCGACGCCGAGGGGCGGCTGGTGGCCAATGCGCCGCATGTGCCGGTGCATCTGGGCGCGATGGGGGAGAGCGTGCGGACGGTGATCCGCTCGCGCGGCGCCACGCTGCGGCCAGGCGACGTGGTGGCGCTGAACAACCCGTACAACGGCGGCACGCACCTGCCGGACGTCACGGTGATCACGCCGGTCTTCGACGAGGACGGGAAGGAGATCCTGTTCTTCGTCGGCTCGCGCGGCCACCACGCGGATATCGGCGGGCTGACGCCGGGCTCCACGCCGCCGGATTCCCGGGTGCTGGAGGAGGAGGGGGTGGTGATCGACGATTTCCTCCTGGTCGAGCAGGGACGCTTCCGCGAGGCGGAGTTCCGTGCCCTGCTGGGCGCCGCGAAGTACCCGGCGCGCTCGCCGGACGTGAACGTTGCCGACATCAAGGCGCAGGTCGCGGCCAACGAGACCGGGGTGCAGGAGCTGCGCCGCGCCGTGCGCGAGCACGGGCTCGGCACGGTGCGCGCCTATATGCGCCACGTGATGGACAATGCCGAGGAAAGCGTGCGCCGCGTGCTCGACCGACTGGGCGACGGGGCCTTCGCCTACACCATGGACGACGGCTCGCCCTTGCGCGTCGCGGTGCGGGTGGACCGGGCGGCACGGCGCGCGGTGGTGGACTTCACCGGCACCGGGAAGCAGCGCGGCGACAACTTCAACGCGCCGCCGGCGGTGACGCGGGCGGTGGTGCTCTACGGCTTCCGCTGCCTGGTGGGGGAGGAGATCCCGCTCAACGACGGCTGCCTCGTGCCCATCGACATCGTGGTGCCGGAGGGCAGCTTCCTGTCGCCGCATCCCGGCGGGGCAGGAGGGGGAGCCGCCGTCGTGGCCGGGAACACCGAGGTGTCGCAGGCCGTGGCCAATGCGCTGCTGGGTGCACTGCGGGCCTGCGCCTGCGCCCAGGCGACGATGAACAACCTTCTGTTCGGAAATGCGCGCTACCAGTACTACGAGA
Source organism: Roseomonas sp. TAS13 (assembly GCF_001950415.1). Lineage (NCBI taxonomy): Bacteria > Pseudomonadati > Pseudomonadota > Alphaproteobacteria > Acetobacterales > Roseomonadaceae > Roseomonas > Roseomonas sp. TAS13. Next base: position 264 of record NZ_BDLP01000608.1, on the reverse strand, counting down.
CGGTCTGCGGCGGAGTCGGCGCCGGGCCGGGCTTCGATGGGGCGAGTGCGGTGCAGACCCACATGACCAACACGCGCATGACGGATCCGGAGATCCTGGAGATGCGCTACCCGGTACGGCTGGAGGAATTCTCCATCCGCCGCGGCTCGGGCGGCGTCGGGCGGTGGCATGGCGGAGACGGCGCGCGCCGCCGCATCCGCTTCCTGGAGCCGATGGAGGCGGTGATCGTCGCCTCCCGCCGCGAGGTCGCGCCGCATGGCATGG
>NZ_BDLP01000607.1:0-1671 GCF_001950415.1 Roseomonas sp. TAS13 | reverse complement strand
CCCACATTCTCCAAGTAAGTCGCTGATTTCGCTGTCGTAATCGTGATATTTCGCATATAAATCATGGCGTTGACGGCTGCGAGGGGCGCGTTTCATGGATCACCTGGAGGGTGCGGGCTTGGCGCGGGGAGATCGGGTTGATTTCGACCGCCGTGTGCGTCTGGAGTTCCGTGGTGCGCAGATCAGTTCAGACGGTGGCCTGCTGGTGATGCGCGAGCTTGATGACGTGCTCGGCCTGTCCAATCTGGCGTCGGAGGCGCTGCGAGACAGCCGCACCGGGAAGAACACGCTCCATCGGCTTGACGGATTGTTCCGGCAATCGGTGTTCGGACGACTGGCCGGATACGAGGATGTGAACGATGCCGACCGCTTGGCCCTCGATCCCGTGATGCGTCAGGTCGTTGGCGGCAGGGCCGTCGAGGCGCAAGCTGCTTCGGCATCGCAGATGGGACGGTTCGAGACCGAGACGCTGGCTCTGGCCGCGAACCGGGCGGCGCTGGCCGATCTGAACGGCCAATGGATCGACCGGTTTCATGACCGCAACGGGTTGAAATACATCGTGCTGGACATGGACAGCTCGGTCAGCCCCACCCACGGCGATCAGGAAGGTACTGCCTGGAACGGGCATTTCGACTGCACCTGCTATCACCCCATCTTCTTGTTCAACCAGTTTGGCATGCTGGAGCGCTGCGCCCTGCGTAACGGCAATGTCCACAGCGCCGATGGCTGGCGGGATGTCCTTGATCCCGTCATTGCCCGATATGCTGGCCGCGACCTTGGTGGACGCTTCTTCCGGGCCGACGCTGCCTACGCGATCCCCGCGATCTATATGCGGCTGGAAGAAGCCAGGTTCTTCTACGCCATCCGTCTGCCCGCCAACGCCGTCTTGCGCGAGAAGATCGCGCATCGGCTGACACGGCCCGTGGGACGGCCTTCGCTGACCAAGGTCAAACGGTTCTTCGAGGACTTCGAGTATCAGGCGGCGTCCTGGGACAAGCCGCGCCGCGTCATCGCCAAGATCGAATGGCATCCGGGCGAGCTGTTCCCCAAAGTCGGCTTCATCGTCACCAACCTGCCGATGGAGCCAGACTGGGTGGTGAGGTTCTACAACCAGCGCGGCACCGCAGAGCAGCACATCAAGGAAGGCAAATATGCCTTTCGCTGGACGCGGCTGTCATGCCGGAAGTTCCGGCACAACGAGGTGCGGCTGCAACTGCACGCGCTGGCCTACAACCTGGCAACCTTCCTGCGCTGCATCGAACTGCCCGAGGCCATGGCGGACTGGTCGTTGACCAGCCTGCAACTCAAGCTGATCAAGATCGGCGCCCGCGTCGTCCGCCACGCCCGCGCCATTACCTTCCAGTTGGCCGAGGTCGCCGTCACCGGCCCGATGGTGCGGGCCGTCCTTGCCGCCATCCGCCGTCTTCGAACGCCTCCGTCATGCGCATGACCACGATCCATGCCCAAGCTGAACGAAAGCGGCAGGACAGGTCCGTCTGCCGCGCGGAAAAGCGGCTCTGCCGGGCCAGAATGCTGCGGGTTCGAGGCTTGATCCACCCGACTTCGGCCGTTTGCGCGACGACAGACACCGCTCGGGGCGAAAAACGCTTGCCCAGCGAGCAAAATCAGGCGATCTTGAAGTCAAGCGGCGGGCCACTTGGGGAATGTCGG
>NZ_BDLP01000606.1:0-1675 GCF_001950415.1 Roseomonas sp. TAS13 | reverse complement strand
GCGGTAGTTGCCCGCCTCGCCCGCCACGAAGCTGGTGGCCTGCGTCACCTCGGTCTCGCCGGCGGTCTTCTCGATCCAGTCGCGGGTGCGCTGCGCGTCCTGCTGGCGCATGGCGATGGTCAGGTTGGCGTTGCCGAGCAGCGAGGCGGTCTTCTCGCCGAGCCGGGCCCAGAGGCCGCTGACCTCCTGGAAGGCCAGCCAGAAGCAGATGTTGAGGCCGCGCCCCATCGCCAGCATGCGGTCCATGCCGTTGGTGGCGTAGTAGGCCAGCTCGTCGAACACGACGTAGAACGGTCCCTCGCCCATGCCGGGCTTGAGCGCGAAGATCTCGCGGCTGTCGCCCTCCAGCCGGGCGCCGAGCAGCTGCGCCAGCATGCCGCGCAGGCTGGCCACGACGATCTTGCCCAGCGAGGCCAGGGTGTCGTCGGAGTTCTCCAGCGCCGGCAGGTTGACGACGAGGATGCGCCGGTTCAGCACCACGTCGCGCATGTCGATGTCACCATGCAGCACCTTGAAGATGTGGCCGAGGCTGACCGAGAGCTGCGTGAAGGGGCCGGTGAAGTAGAACAGCGCGAAGCCATGCTGCTTGGAGGGTTCCTCGCCCTTCTGCTTGTTGAAGGGCTGGGTGGTGTCGTAGCCCGGCAGCTCGCCGAGATAGGCGTTCAGCGGGTAGATGATCTCCTCGGGCATGTTGTTGACGTGGATCTCCGTCACCGTGCCGCTGATACCCTCGCGGTGCAGGAAGATTCTCCGGGTGGCGAGCGTGCCGATGGAGCGCAGCTCCAGCGCGAAGCGGATGGTCTCGATGTTGACCGGGATGCCCCGGTTGTCGCGCATCCAGACCAGCACCGGGGCGATGGTGCCGACCAGCGCGATGGCGCGGGTGCGGAAGACGCCGTTGCTGTCCTCGGAGCGCTGCTCGCCCAGCTGGCTGACCAGCATCTCGCGCAGCGCGTCGGCATTGCCCGAGGCGAAGGGATTGAAGGTGTTGCTGTCCTTCACGCCGGAGGCGACGAGGAGGTTGAGGGCGAGCAGGTCGTCCTCGCGGCCGTAGCGCCGCAGCAGCGCCGCCACCTGGCCGAACAGCTGGTTGTCGGCCTTGCCGTCCACCAGCACGAAGCCCGAGCCCTGGGCGAGCGCGTTGGTCAGCAGGCTCAGGATGGCGGTTGTCTTGCCGGCGCCGGTGGTGCCGGGGATGGTGCCGTGCTGGCGGGCATCCTCGTTGGTGATCCACAGCTCCTGCCCGCTCACCTGGTCGTTGCCGATGTAGAGGCTGCCCGCGGCCATGCGCGGGCGGCGGTCCTTGGGGCTGGGGTAGTTCCAGTCCGGCTGCGCGGCGCTGCGCGGCAGGCGCAGCGGCAGCCTGATACGCCGGCGCATCACCCAGGCCGCATAGGCGAGCGACCCCGGCACCAGCAGGTCGATGGCGGCCGGGTAGAGGAAGGCCACGGCCGCCGTCGTGCTCAGCAGGAGGCCGGAGAACTGGCTGCCGAGCAGGTCCGCGAGCCGGACGGTGAAGGGCCGCACGTCGCGGTACCCCATCCCGCCGCCGCGCTCGAATTGACTCTGCGGCCCGGAGATCTCGCGCTGGATCATGGCGTGGCGCTCAGCGTTCCAGCCCGAAGCCGTCGCGCGCCGGCCGCGCGGGGCCAGGGGCCGCAGCCGCCGGTACGGT
>NZ_BDLP01000605.1:0-1682 GCF_001950415.1 Roseomonas sp. TAS13 | reverse complement strand
GGTCTCGGGATGTGGTGCCGGCGATCAGCATTGGCTTTGAAGGGCAAGCGGGGTTCTTCCCAATGGTTGGGGGGAAACCCCAATCCTACCGCAGCTCCTTCCCGCCGCCGATCCATGCACCACACTCGAGCAGCTGGACTACGCGCCCTACTTCCTGACCGTGGACGAGGTGGTGCGCTTCGCACGCGAGCACGACATCCTCTGCCAGGGACGCGGCTCGGCCGCCAACTCCACCGTCTGCTACGTGCTGGGCATCACCGCGGTCGACCCCTCCAAGCACGACCTGCTGTTCGAGCGGTTCCTCTCGGCCGAGCGCGCCGAGCCGCCCGACATCGACGTGGATTTCGAGCACGAGCGGCGCGAGGAGGTGATCCAGTTCATCTATCGCCGCTACGGCCGCGACCGCGCGGCGATCGTCGGCACCGTGATCCGCTTTCGCGGCCGCTCGGCGGTGCGTGAGGTCGGCAAGGCGCTCGGGCTGTCCGAGGACGTCACCGGGCGGCTGGCCAAGGCGAGCTGGGGCCCGGGTCGGGACAGCAGCCTGGCCGAGATCGCCGCGACCGAGGGCCTCGACCTCGCGGATCGTCGCCTCCGCCTGGCCCTGGAACTCGCCGAGGAGATCCAGGACTTCCCCCGCCACCTCGCCACCCATGTCGGCGGCTTCGTCATGTCACGCGGTCCGCTGATCGAGATGGCCGTGGTCGGCAACGCCGCCATGGAGGGGCGGACGGTGCTGGAGTGGGACAAGAACGACGTCGAGGCGCTCGGTCTGCTCAAGGTCGATATCCTGGCGCTGGGCATGCTGAGCTGCCTGCGGCGCGGCTTCGACCTGCTGCGCCGGCACCGCCTCGCCGATCTTGATCTTGCCGGTGTGCCACGAGACTGCGAGCGGACCTACGCCATGCTGAGGCGAGCCGACTCCCTGGGCGTCTTCCAGGTCGAGAGCCGGGCGCAGATGAACATGCTGCCCCGGCTGCGGCCGGCGCGGTTCTACGACCTGGTGGTGCAGGTCGCCCTGGTCCGGCCCGGCCCGATCCAGGGCGACATGGTGCATCCCTACCTGCGGCGCCGCTGGGGCGACGAGGAGCCCGTCTACCCCTCCCCTGCCCCGGAGCACGGGCCAGCGGACGAGCTGGAGCAGGTCCTCGGCCGCACGCTGGGCGTGCCGCTGTTCCAGGAGCAGGCCATGCGGGTGGCCATCGTCGCCGCCGGTTTCTCGCCCGGTGAGGCCGACCAGCTGCGCCGCGCCATGGCGACCTTCAAGTACACGCAGGGCGTGGCGGTGTACCGGGACAAGCTGGTCGGCGGCATGGTCCGCAGAGGCTACGATCCCGAACTGGCCGAGCGGGTGTTCCGGCAGATCGAGGGCTTCGGCTCCTACGGCTTCCCGGAAAGCCACGCCGCCAGTTTCGCCCACCTCGCCTACGCCTCGGCCTGGCTGAAGTGCCACCATCCGTCCGTGTTCGCGGCCGCCCTGCTGAACTCCCAGCCGATGGGCTTCTACGCGCCGGCACAGATCGTGCGCGATGCCCAGGCGCACCGCGTGGCGGTGCGGCCGCTCGACGTCAACGCGAGCCAGTGGGACTGCACCCTGGAGCCGGAGGCGGGCAGCGCCGAGGGCCTGGCGCTCCGGCTGGGGCTTCGCCTCGCCGCGGGCCTGGCCGCCGAGGACGGCCAGCGGG
>NZ_BDLP01000604.1:0-1698 GCF_001950415.1 Roseomonas sp. TAS13 | reverse complement strand
GGCATGGGGCGGCGTGCCGAGCAGGAGCAGGTCCGCCGTGCCGATGCGCAGCGCCAGCCGCGCCGGGGCCGGGGGCTCCCGCCGCAGCCAGGGCTCCAGCAGCGCGTCGATCGTGCCCAGGCGGCGCAGCACATGGGAGGCGAGGCGGTGCGCGGCGGCCCGGTCACGCGGCTCCAGCGGCGGCAACGCGTCCAGCGCTTCCTCCAGCGGGCGGTGGCGTTCCAGCACGGCGGTCAGCAGCGCCGCGGCGGTGCTTCTGGTCGGATTGATAGTCATGTCACGCTCCGTATGTCCCCGCCGTGCCGCGCATGCTAGAGGCGGCAGGGCCGCGGAGTGTTTTTCCCCGCGCCCGTTCCCGTTCCGGCACCGCGCATGGTCCCGGACGGGAACGCGGAAGAACCATGCCTCGTTGGACGGGTTCCGGCCTTCGCCATCCCGTCGCCCCAAGGGATCGATCGACTGGTGCAGCATCTCCTCGACAGGCTGCCGGAGGCGCGGCGGCCAAGGCTGTTGCTGAGCCTCCTCTGCCTGCTCCTCTGGCTCCCCGGCTTCTTCACCCTGCCGCCCGGCGATCGCGACGAGAGCCGCTTCGCCCAGGCCTCCCGCCAGATGGTGGAAAGCGGCGACTGGGTGCGCATCCGGGTGCAGGACGAGGAACGCAACAAGAAGCCCGTCGGCATCTACTGGGCTCAGGCCGGCGCCGTCACGGCGCTGGAGGCGGTGGGCATCCCGGCCCGGGGGAGGATCTGGGCCTACCGCATCCCCTCCGCCCTGGGGGCCTGGCTGGCGGTGCTGGCCACCTTCCAGTTCGGCCGGGCCCTGGTCGGGCGGCGCGCGGCCTTCCTCGGCGCGGCGCTGCTGGCCGCCAGCATCCTGCTCTGCGTCGAGGTGCATATCGCCAAGACCGACGCGGCGCTGCTCGCCACGGTGGCGGCCTCGATGGGGCTGATGGGCCGGGCCTATCTCTCGCCCGGCACCTTCACGCCCCGGCAGGCCGCCGGCTTCTGGCTGGCGCTGGGGGCGGGCATCCTGCTCAAGGGGCCGATCGGGCCCATGGTGCCGCTGCTGACCGGCATCACCCTGGCCGTGGCCGACCGCCGCGCGCCCTGGCTGCGGGCGCTGCGGCCCGGCTGGGGCGTGCCGCTGATGCTACTGCTCTGCGTGCCCTGGCTGGTGGCGATCGGCGTGGCCACCCAGGGCCGCTTCTTTTCCGAGGCCGTGGGCAACGACATGCTGGCCAAGGTCGGCTCGGGCGAGGAGGCGCATGGCGCGCCGCCCGGCACCTACCTGCTGATCTTCGGCCTGACCGCCTTTCCCGGTGCCTTCCTGGTGCTGCGCGCCCTGGCGGGGGCCTGGGCCTCCCGCCTCCAGCCCGGCACGCGCTTCCTGCTCGCCTGGGCGGCGCCGACCTGGATCGTCTTCGAGGCGGTTTCGACCAAGCTGCCACACTACGTCCTGCCGGCCTTCCCGGCGCTGATGCTGCTGGCTGGGGCCTGGGCGATGGACCCGCTGCGCCGCCCCGCGCCGCGCTGGCTGGCCGGGCTCGGCTGGGTCGCGCTGGTGTTGGTGGCGGCCGGGCTGGCGGTGGCGCCCTCGGTGGTATTCTGGCTGTCCGACCGGCGCGTGGACCCCTTCGCCCTGCTCGCCATCCCGGCCGCGGCGGTGCTGGTCTGGCGCGTGCTGCACCATGCCCGTGGC
>NZ_BDLP01000603.1:0-1699 GCF_001950415.1 Roseomonas sp. TAS13 | reverse complement strand
ACCGCTCCGGCACGCCGCAGTACAACATGGGCCTGTCGCGCCGCCGCGCCGACGCCGTGGCCGCCGAGCTGGTGCGCCAGGGCATCCAGCGCTCGGAGATCACGGTCGAGGCCTTCGGCGAGAGCCGCCCGCTGGTGCCGACCGCCGACGGCGTGCGCGAGCCGCAGAACCGCCGCGTGGAGATCGTCCTGCGCTGATCGCGCAGATGCTCCAGGCATCGCTTCGGGAAGGGGGCCGGTCCGCGAGGACCGGCCCTTCTTCTTTGCACGCGTCCCTGGACGGCAGGCACGAAAAAGGGCACCCGAAGGCGCCCCCTGCAAAACCACGAAAAGGAGAGAGGCCCTCAGACCTTCTCCACCTGCCCGTATTCCAGCTCCACGGGGGTGGCCCGGCCGAAGATGGAGACCGAAACCTTCACCCGGCCGCGCTCCTCGTCCACTTCCTCCACCACGCCGTTGAAGCTGGTGAAGGGACCGTCCGCCACGCGAACCTGCTCGCCCACCTCGTAGACCACGGAGGGGCGGCGCGGCTTCTCCACATTCTCCTGTACCTGCTGCAGCATCCGCTGCGCCTCGGATTCGGGAATGGGAGCGGGCTTGTTGCGGGCGCCAAGGAAGCCGGTGACCTTGGGCGTGTCCTTCACCAGGTGCCAGGCGTCGTCCGTCATCTCCATCTTCACCAGCACGTAGCCGGGGAAGAACTTGCGCTCGGCATTCACTTTCTGCCCGCGGCGCACCTCGACCACTTCCTCGGACGGGACGAGCACCTCGCCGAAGAGGTGCTCCAGCCCCTTCTGCACGGCCTGTTCCTTGATCGCCTGGGCGATCTTCTTCTCGAAGCCCGAATAGACGTGAACGACGTACCACTTCATGCCGGCCATGACCGAATCTCCCAATCCGCCTCAGCCGAACCCGAACAGCGCACTCATCCCCAACTGGATGACCTGATCCACCACCAGGAAGAACACGGCCGCCAGGGCCGACAGGGCCAGCACCAGCCCCGTGGTGATCAGGGTCTCCTTGCGGGTGGGCCAGGTGACGCGCGCCACTTCCTGCCGCACGTCGCGCAGATACTGCACAGGGTTCACCTTGGCCAAGGGCCGGCCTCTCCAACACTTCGAGGGCGGTGCCGACGCCGGCATCGCCCGCCTCATCAAGCATGGCGACGGTGGCAGGGGCGGAGGGTCTCGAACCCCCAACCTCCGGTTTTGGAGACCGGCGCTCTAGCCAATTGAGCTACGCCCCTGCACGCGGCATCGCCGTGAGGCCGGGTCTATAGGATAGACAAACTGTCCTGTCGAGATGGCCGCACAGGGAAAACACGGCACCGGGAGAACCCGCCCGTCCCCGCCCGCCCGGGCCTTCGGAGGAGCCGCGGCCGGCCCCGGCGGGAATCCCTGGGACAAGCTACGATCCCTCCCGCAAGGCCCATCCGGACCGGGATTCGCGGCGCCCAGGCGGCGGGGCGGTGCCCGGCCGGCCCGGCCGCCGCGCCAGAAAAAAAGGCGGCCCGCATCGCTGCGGACCGCCGTTCCGTACCCATCCCCGGCACGAGGCCGGGGCGCCGGGCCTTACTTCTCGATGGAGGCGACGACGCCGGCGCCGACGGTGCGGCCGCCCTCGCGGATGGCGAAGCGCAGGCCCTGGTCCATGGCGATCGGCGCGATCAGCTCGACATCCATCGCCACGTTGTCGCCCGG
>NZ_BDLP01000602.1:0-1700 GCF_001950415.1 Roseomonas sp. TAS13 | reverse complement strand
GTCGATCAGCGCCGCCAGCCGCACCAGTTCGTGCCGCCCATCGATCATGTCGACCAGCCGCGGCCGCAGCAGATCGGCCTGTTCCGGCGGGCGCGGGCGGTGCTTCATGCCCACAAGATTCGCAGGGTTTGTCGTCGAAAACAATCGAACCCTGCAAATCCAGGTCGCCGAGCCCGGAAAATCTCACAGCTAGATCAGTGCCTTACGAGTTATTCAAGGCCGACTAATTAGCTTGTATATATCCCATTCTGTTATCGTGTTGGCTGAAGTATCAGCATCCTGAGCTTTCTGTATTTCCTCGACTAGCTCTAGAAGATAGGAGACAATCACTGGCTTTCCAGACAAAGCTTGGCGTGTCCCGAGAGCCTCCTCTCTGAAAACCCTGTTTAATATTGATAGAACAATTCGTTGCCCTGTTGGATTTTTTGCTAAACTCCTTTTAACGAGTGACTCTGTTTGTTCTGGTGTTAAATCTTGTAGATTTCTTTCGTACCTATTGAGAACATAGCGTTCTACAAGGGCATCAACGATACGCTCACTTTCGATAAACTCCGAGTCTTTTTTTGAGAGATAATATCTTTGCTGCTCTAAATTTCGATAAAGCGCTTCGAAAACATTTAGTTCCTCGCTTTCGGAAAAATAGTTGGGTCTGCTTGTTAAAATTCCTTTCGCGCCATCTTTTGCGAGTTCAGCTAATGCGGCCAAGCAAGCTCGTCTTTCACGACTATTCATGAATTGGGCCATTTCGTCATAACCATCTAGAAGCAAAATTACTCGACCAGTTCTGATGAGGTGGAGCATAAAGTCGATGGAAACATGGCTTAGTTTGTTTGCATCCAAAAAGTGATGGAGTAAGCCATAGGCATCAAATTGCCTGCTGAAATTTCTGAGTTCAATTCGTATTGGAATTGGCTGCGAGGGATCGCCATGGTAGTCACTTAGCCAGCGATGCTGAAGCACCCTGGTGAGTGATGTTTTGCCCGTCCCATACTCGCCCAGTATGATTAACCATTTGGCTTCCTCTGGTGCGTATCCTTTCCAGTAGCCAAGCCACTTTGTGGCGACATCTTTTCCTTTGCTGTCATTAAAGAATGGCTCTTCATAGGTTTCGATAAGTTTTGTTGTTGAGTCTCGCGTCTTTATCAATTCTATATATGGCGAAAATTTCTCGAATCGCGCAAATAGGTCATCATATGATAGCGCTTGCACACCACTTTCTATTGCCCTCTCTTTCACTGATGCCGTAAATCCAGATGAAGAGATGCAAAGCAAAGTCGATCCTGGCTGCTTTTTCGATATAAGCAGAAACTTTGTCGTGTCCTTCCCATATTTTTCAGTTGAGACATACTCTATAGTTGCTTCAATATAAACGGGCAGGGAGAATGGATCCCCTTTTGATCTGGCTACGATGTCTACCTGTGCCCCGTGCACATGTACATCATATTCAACTTCATAGTTATTCATTTTAAAAAGGTTGCCAATAGCGATTGGCAGACTGTTTTCGGTGAAGTTGTGATTTGGGTTCTGCGCCATTCTTCGTTTGCTCCTCTGATGTCATCCAATATCTAGTAGTCCCACATTCTCCAAGTAAGTCGCTGATTTCGCTGTCGTAATCGTGATATTTCGCATATAAATCATGGCGTTGACGGCTGCGAGGGGCGCGTTTCATGGATCACCTGGAGGGTGCGGGCTTGGCGCGG
>NZ_BDLP01000601.1:0-1726 GCF_001950415.1 Roseomonas sp. TAS13 | reverse complement strand
AGTCGCCTGACCGCCTCTGTCTTGAACTCCGCCGTGAACCGGCGTCGGGTCCGCTTCTCCGCCATGCTGCCCTCCAAGGGTGCTCGGGTTCCTTACCAAACCCTCCACCCCACAGGGGGAAGTCCACTCCTTCTTGAGCGAGGCGAAGAAGCTCTCCATGGGCGCGTTGTCCACCGCGATCTTGGCCAGGCTGCGCTCCGACACAGCGCCCGCAGCGCGGCCCGCCTCGATGGTCTTGCTCAGCAGCCACTCCACGCCCCCCTCACCGATGCGGCCGCGCCAGCGGCTGAGCGAGGAGGGGTGGATGGGCAGGCGATGCTGGAAGAAGGTCTCGCCGGTGAAGTGCTGGAAATACGGGTTCTGACCCAGCGGGCGAGCACCGCCTCGTCGGAGAGGCCGTAGGCGTGCTGGAGGTACATCAGCCCGACGACCAGACGCGGATGGCTGGCTCGCCGGCTCTCACCGGCGGGAAAGAAGCCGGCCCATTCCCGCTCGAACCAGCTCCAGTCGATCAGCGCCGCCAGCCGGATCAGTTCGTGTCGCCCGTTGATCATGCCGACCAGGCGGGGCCGTAGCAGGTCGGCCTGTTCCGGCGGGCGGGGACGATGCTTCATGCCCGCAGAATCGCAGGATTACCGCAGGGTTCCAACTGAACCCTGCAATTCCAGAGCGCCCAAACCAACAACTCTCCCAAGCAAATCAGTGCCCGCGAGGTTGTTCAGACCCGACTACTTAGTGTTAGCGTCGTTGCCTGAAGGGGCAAAGCTCTCTGCGATCTGGGTCAGCAGGGCGTCGGCTTTCTTCTCTTCCTCCAGGGTCTCGGCCAGCAGCTGCTCTGCTTCAGAATACCCGAGTTTGGCTGCCCAGGTCTTCAGCAGCCCGTAGCGGGCAATTTCGTAGTGCTCGATCGCCTGGGCACAGCCGATCAATACATCATCGGCTGCCGCAGTGCCGCCGAAATCCTCCAGATCCTCTTCCATTTCTGCCGTCAGGCCCTGCATTGCTTCACAGGTCTTGGCACGAGCTGACTTGCCGATGCGCTCAAAGACCTGGACCAAGCGCTCCACCTGCGCGGCGCTCTCCTCGGCATGCTGAGTGAACGCTTCCTTCAGTTCCGGTGCCTTCGCGGCCTTCGCAGACTTCTTGAGCGCCCGCACTGACTGTTTTTCGGCGTAGTAGACGTCCTTCAGTGTTTCGTGGAAGGCGTCCGCAAGGGTCTTCTCGGCCATGTCGATGATCTTCCCCATCCAGCTCACCGCCTCATTTGGCAGCCGAGACAAAACGCTGGGCAAGGAGAGAAGGTGGCAGCGCAGACACTCACAGATGCTTGGGTATGGCGACAGGACGATGGAGAGGATCTCCATGCATCCAACGGCCGGCTTCGGGGATGGTGAGGATGCCTTGCGCGGCTGTCTCCGCTCTGGAGGACAGGCACAGAATCGAAAGCGCCCAGAGGCACGAGCCATCCGGGCGCATATCTCGACAATGGTGTTTTCGTGCCCTGAAACGTAGTGAGCCGGCACGCATATTTGGTGCCCAGAGTTAACATATGTTTTGCTGCACTGGCTGGCACCGAGGCGATAATGATTATCTAGTCGGCCACACTACACGACAGTGATGGCTGGGAGGTCAGGGATGAGTTGAAATGGAGGATTCATCCCTCGCGCAGAAGGATCCTGGCCATGACTGCTCTGCCCGGCTCTCTCATGTCGACGCTATCGTCGCA
>NZ_BDLP01000600.1:0-1755 GCF_001950415.1 Roseomonas sp. TAS13 | reverse complement strand
GCCTCGCCGGGCAGGCGCACCGGGCCGAAGCCCGGGCGCGGCGGGCTGGCGCGGCAGTTGCCGGTGATCGCGTCGGCCTGCCGGGTGAAGGCGTCCAGCCCGGCGAAGGCGCCGGGGTCGATCACCTGGAGGAAGACGGCGTTCGACATGCCCGGCGCCCCGTCGGCGCGGCCATGGCCGGACAGGCCCTGGCTCAGCGCCTCGGCGGTCAGGGCCCAGCCATAGCCTTTCTGTCCGTGGTCCTGGCCGCCTGCCGGCAGGACCGTGCCGCCGCGCTGGACCACGGTGGGGTCCTCCGTCACCTGCCCCTCCGCATCCATCAGCCAGGGACGTTCGTAGCGCCGTCCCTCGCGGATCAGGCGCAGCGCCATGTTGTTGGTGGTGATGGAGGCGCTGACATCGATCATCACCGGGTCGCCGCCGGTCGGGAAGCCGAAGGCGAAGGGGGCGGGGGAGAGCGTGCCCTTCACCCCGCCGAAGGGTGCCACCGAGGCCGCGCCGGGCGCCGAGGAATGGATCGAGAGCACCAGCCCCCGTTCCGCCACGCGCTGCAGATAGGCGGCGAGGCAGCCGGTGTGGTGGCAGTCGCCGATGGCGATGCTGGCGATGCCGAATTGCGCCACGCGTTCATAGGCGGCCTCCAGCGCCCGCAGCACCAGCCAGGCGCCCGGCAGCCGCCTGCCCCGCCAGGCCATCGCCGCGCCCCGGTCGGAAAGGATCTCCGGCTCGCCCCGCAGGGCCATGGTCCCGGCCTCGATCTCGCCCAGGTAGCGCGCCGCCAGTTCCAGCCCGTGCGTGTCGTGGCCGAGCATGTCGGCCTCGACCAGGATATCGGCGACGGCCCCGGCCTTGTCCGCCTCCATGCCCGCCGCGCCGAAGAGTTGGGCGGCGAAGGCGCGCAGCGCCTCGGGCCGGTGGCGCGGGGCGATGGATGCGGACGCGCTCACGCCTGCGCCCCGGTGGAGGTGGCCGGGGCGGGGAGGGGGGTGTCGGTCTTCATGCGCGGATGTTCCTTCCTGACCTGTTGTTCCGGGGTCCCGGGGACGGGGCCCCGAGGGCGGGGCTCTGCGGGACAGCCTGCCACGGTCCGCGCCGCTCCGGCACCGGGCCCGCCGCGGGGAGGGCCTTTGCGGTGAGCGGCGAAGGGGAGGGCGGACCGGGAGAGCGCCCCCCCGACCCGCCGCCATACGGACTCGCCTCGCGGGCCGGTTTCGCCCTACAGCCATCGCCGCCGGCTCCCGCGCGCCGGGAATCGCGGTGCCGGAATGGCGCCGCCCGCCGCATGATCCGCGTCCGGGCTCCGCGCGCCCGGCCCGGTGCCCCCCGGCACCGCGTTTCCTGGAGCCCGGTTCCCCAAGCCCCATGCGCCTGCGCCGCCATTTCCGCTGGACCCGCTCCTTCGCCCCGCGCGCCGCGCTGCTGATCGCCGCGGTGGTGATGCTCGCCTCCGGCCTGGGCGCCGGCTGGGGCTGGCTGCGTGCCCAGGCGGCGCTGAACCAGCAGCTCGACCTGATCCTGGCCGCCGAGGCCGAGGGGTTCCTGCGCGAATACGAGGCTGGCGGCCTGTCCGGCCTCGCCACCGTGGCGCAGTCCTATGTCCGCCGCAGCGGCCCGCTGCGTGTGCAACTGCAGACCGCCGATGGCCGCCCCCTGCTGGGCGACCTGCCCGGCGTGCCGCCCGGCCTGCGCGGCTTCGCCACGTTGCGGGGGCAGGACGGCACCCGGCTGCGGGCCCTGGGCACCGTGCTGCAGGGC
>NZ_BDLP01000599.1:0-1758 GCF_001950415.1 Roseomonas sp. TAS13 | reverse complement strand
TTCGCCTTACGGTGGAGCTGTGCGTAGATGTGATCAAGAGACAGGCGGCGTGCCGGGAAGGCCGGCAGGCCGCGCCTGATCCGCGAGCCAGGAGACCTGCCATCATCCCCGCCGGGCCTGTCCCGGCGGGATGGATCGTGACGCCGGGCGGGGTGCCCCGGCATCGGCGATGCGCCCCGGCTCTCTTGCCGGCGGCCATCGGTTCCCGGCTTCCCCGACCGGAGGGGGCCATGGGAGCGGTCGGCATCCCATGCGCGTGTCGATCCCTGGGGTGCCCCGTTTGGCCGAGCCTGTCCTGCTCCATGTCTGCATCACCTGCCGCGCCGGGCTGGACCTGCGCGAGGGCGAGGTGCCCGAGGGGCAGCGGCTGCACGACGCCGTGGCCGAGGCCCTGGCGGCGCGGCCGGACAGCCCGGTGCGGCTGCGCCCGGCCACCTGCATGGCCTCCTGCGAGCAGGGCTGCGCCGCCGCCCTCGCCGCGCCGGGCAAGTGGCAGTACCTGCTGGGCCGCCTCCTGCCGGAACAGGCGGGGGACCTGCTGGATTATGGCGCGCTGTTCGCCGCCTCGCGCACGGGGGTGGTCATGCCCTCGAAGCGCCCCGCCTCCCTGAAGAGCGTCGTGCTGGGCCGCGTGCCGCCCTTCGCCCTCGCCGAACCAACACAGACCGCACCGGAGACCGCCGCGTGAGCGCCACCGCCACCAAGATCCCCGCCACCATCGTCACCGGCTTCCTCGGCGCCGGGAAGACCACGCTGGTGCGCCACCTGATGGCCCATGCGCGCGGCCGCCGCATCGCCATCATCGTCAACGAGTTCGGCGCGCTGGGCATCGACGGCGAGACGCTGCGGAGCTGCGGCATCGAGGGCTGCGAGGAGGAGAACATCGTCGAGCTGGCCAATGGCTGCCTCTGCTGCACCGTGGCGGACGAGTTCCTGCCCACCATGCAGGCCCTGCTCGACCGGCCGAGCCCGCCCGAGCACATCCTGATCGAGACCTCCGGCCTCGCCCTGCCGAAGCCGCTGATCAAGGCCTTCAACTGGCCCGGCATCCGGTCCCGCGTCACGGTGGACGGGGTGGTGACGGTGGTGGACGGCCCCGCCGTGGCCGAGGGCCGCTTCGCCGAGGATCCGGAGGCGGTGGCCGCCCAGCGCGCGGCGGACCCGTCGCTGGACCACGACAACCCGCTGGCGGAGGTCTATGAGGATCAGCTCCTGGCCGCGGATCTGGTGGTGCTGAACAAGACCGACCTGCTGGACGAGGCCGCCACCGCGCGGCTGCGCGCCGGGATCGCGGGTGCCATCCCCCGCGCGGTGAAGGTCGTGCCCGCCCGCGACGGGAAGCTCGATCCCGCCATCCTGCTCGGCCTCGGTGCCGCCGCCGAGGACGACCTCGCCGCCCGCCCCTCGCACCACGATGCCGAGGATGGCGCGCACGAGCATGACGACTTCACCAGCTTCGCCCTGCCGCTGCCCGAGCTGGCCTCGCCCGAGGCACTGGTGGAGCGGCTGCGCGCGGTGGCGGAGGCGCATGACGTGCTGCGGATGAAGGGCTTCGCCGCCATTGCCGGCAAGCCGCTGCGCCTCGCCGTTCAGGGCGTCGGAACCCGATTCAGCCACCAGTTCGACCGGGCCTGGGCGCCGGGCGAGGCTCGCCAGGGGCAGCTCGTGGTGATCGGCCAGACCGGGCTGGACCGCGACGCCATCGCCGCCGCGCTGATGGTCTGAGGGGGCGGGCCGAGCCATGCACCTGCTGGTCCG
>NZ_BDLP01000598.1:0-1759 GCF_001950415.1 Roseomonas sp. TAS13 | reverse complement strand
GCGCGCGGCCGGGGAAACCAGCGCGGTCCTGGCACGGGACCCGCGCCCGGTGCCGCGCGCGCTGTTCCCGGCGGCGCTGGCCCGGCTGGCGGGCGAGGCGCCGGGGGACGAGCCGGTGCCCGTCACCCTGCGCCTCCTGACGCTGACCGGCTGGGCGCCGGCACCCAGCCAGCAGCAGCCCGCCCGGCCCGGCAGCGCCACGGTTAGGCTCGCCGAGGCGCTGGGCACCGAGGAACGGGGCCTGGGCGAGGCCACGCCCGGCACCCCGAAGCGCTGATCCCCGAAGCACCGGTCCCCGAAGCACCGGTCCCGGAAGCACTGGCCCCGGAACCATAGGTCAATCGAAGCGGTAGCGCGCGAAGAGCATGGCGCGCACCTCGTTCCAGTCCGCCGCACGGTCGTAGCGGAGCAGGCCACCGACCTTGAACTGGGGCGTGATGGCGTATTCCGCATCCGCCCGCACACCGCCGACCAGGCTGGTCTGGGTCTGGCCGGCGTAGAAGGCGCTCTGCGTGGAGTCGGCCGCCTCCCGCGCCTCGGCCCGGGCCTGCAGGGCGGGGTCGTTGGGAAAGAGCGGGGAGCGGTCCTCCTTGAAGTGCGCGAGGCCGATCTGGCCGCCGAGGTGGTAGGAGAGGTTCCCCAGCCGGGCGCGGTAGTCGATCGGGATATTCGCCGCGACATAGTTCTGCGGGCTGAAGTAGCCGCCCTGACCCAGGGTGAAGAAGCGCAGGTTCTTGTCGTAGGAGAGATAGACGAGGTCGAGCCCGCTGGTCAGCTCCTCGTCCGGTCGCCGGAAGAAGGCGTAGCTCATGCCGGCCCCGGCCTCGATCCGGTTGTTGTCGGCAACGCCCTTGCCCTCGACCTGCGAATAGCCGCCGCCGGCATAGAAGTTCGCCCGGCCCGCGCTCCATTCGAACTGGCCGCGCCCGGTGTTGCGCACCACGCCGCCCCAGGTCCGGCTGGTGACCGGGTCGCGCTGCCCGGCCCAGGCCAGCAGGCTGTCGGTCATGGCCCGGCGCTCGCCGGTCAGGCGCAGGCGCAGGTTGCCGTTCAAGGACGGAGCAAGCTCCAGCCCGCCCACCAGGTTCTGCACGCGGTAGCCGATCGGCGTGGAGCCGACATCGAGTGACAGGCTCTCGCCGCGCGTATAGCCAAGGCCGAAGGCGACGCCGGAGGCCGTGGTGTCCTTTGGCGTCAGCCGGGCCGCGGTGGCGGCGGAGATGCTCTCGCTGGGCCCCGGCAGCCGCAGCGGGTTGGTGCCGAAACGGCGCAGGTTGCCCGTGTTCTGGTCCAGCGTGCCGGAATCGATGCTGTAGAGCTGGGCGCGGGCGGCGATCCGCCCACCGATCCCCGGCATCGCCGCCGAGGCCTCCGCCCCGCCGGAATATTCCTGCAAACGGTCGAGGCCGCCGCTGCCGGAGCGGAAGCGCCCGGCGAAGTTCGGCCCGATGCGCGGCGCGGATTCCTCCCGTACCTCGGCGAGCTGGCGCTGGATGTCGTTGAGCAGGGGATCGTTGCCCACCGCCGGCCCCGCCGCGGCCAGCAGAACCGGCTCTCCACCAGCCAGCGCCACCTGCTGGAAGGGATTTGCCGTGGCCTGGCCCCGCATCGTGGCCGCCGGCCCTGATGCCATCGGAACCGCCGCCGGGGTGCCACTGAGCTGGGCCCGCCGCAGCTCCTCGGCCCGTTGCAGCGCCGCCTGCGCGCGCCGGGAGTCGCCGGAGGCCCGGGCAAGCTGCGCCTCCACCACCGCGACCCG
>NZ_BDLP01000597.1:0-1783 GCF_001950415.1 Roseomonas sp. TAS13 | reverse complement strand
TCGCCTTACGGTGGAGCTGTGCGTAGATGTGATCAAGAGACAAGATCACCGGCAGGGCAAGCGGAAGCTCGACCTGGAAAAGCTGCCGCGCCGGTCCCAGGCCAAGCCCCTGGGCGGCGTCGCGCACCGGGCCGGGCACGGCATCCAGCCCTCCGGCCGCCGCCCGCATCACCGGCAGGGCGGCGTAGAGCACCAGGGCCAGCAGGGTGGGCGCGGCACCGAAGCCCAGCAGCGGCAGGGCCAGGGCGATCACCGCCACCGGCGGCACCGACTGGGCCAGGGAGAAGAGCGCGTCCAGCAGCGGCCGCAGCCGGCGCCCGGCGGGACGGCTGGCCAGCACGCCCGCCGCCAGCCCCAGTGCCGTCGCCGCCAGGGCTGCGCCCAGCGACAGGGCGAGGTGGCTGCCGAGCAGGACGAACCAGCTTTCCGAGGTCCACACCGGGCGCGACACCTCCGGGAAAAGGCCGCCCCAGAGCGCGCCCAGATGCGGCGCGGCCAGCAGCGCCAGCAGGAACAGCGCCGCCTCGGCCAGAAGGCGCGGCAGGCGGCCCCTCATGCCCGCGCCCGGTCCCCAGCCGGGGACAGCAGGTCGCCCAGGTGCAGGATGCGTGGCGGGCCGGCTTCCGCCGCCTCCAGCACGAGGCGATCCGTCCGCCGGTCCAGCATCAACAGCAGCGCCTGCTTCAGCGTGGCCTCCGCCGGCAGCAGGGGCAGGTCGCCTTCCCCGGGCTCCGCCACCGCCCGGGCATGGCGCCGGGCGGGCTGGGTGGCGAGGCGGTGGAAGGCCAGTGCCTCCTCGCCCAGCAGTTCGCGCACCGCGCCATCGGCCTGCCGTTCCAGCACCTCGGCCGGGGTGCCGCTGGCCACCAGCTTCCCGTCCCGCAGCACGGCGAGTTGGTCGGCCAGGGTCAGCGCCTCCTCCACGTCATGCGTCACGAAGAGGATGGTCTTGCCGGTGCGGGCATGGATGGCGCGCATCTCCCGCTGCAGGCTGCGGCGGATGCTGGGGTCAAGGGCGGAGAAGGGCTCGTCCATCAGCAGCACCGGCGGGTCCGCCGCCAGCGCCCGCGCCAGCCCGACCCGCTGCGCCTGTCCGCCCGAGAGCTCGTGCGGCCAGCGCGCGGCGAAGCGCTCCGGATCGAGCCCCACCAGGGAAAGCAGCTCCTCCACCCGGCGGGCGATCCGCGCCGCGTCCCAGCCCAGCAGCCGGGGCACGGTGGCGACGTTCTCCGCCACCCGCCAATGCGGAAAAAGCCCCACCGACTGGATCACGTAGCCGATGCCCCGGCGCAGCGCCTCCGGATCGGCCTGGGCGACGTCACGGCCGTCCAGCGTCACGCGGCCGCCATCCGGCCGCACCAGCCGGTTCACCATCCGCATCAGCGTGGACTTGCCGGAACCCGATTCGCCCAGCAGCACGCAGAACCGCCCGTCCCGGATCTCCAGGCTGACGGCATCCACGGCGCGGCGGGCGCCATAGGTCTTGGTGGCCCCCTCGAAGCGGATCATGCCGCGCCGCCATGGCGCCGCGACAGCCAGGATTGCAGCGCCGCCAGCCCGGCATCCGCCGCCAGCGACAGCGCCACCACCGGCAGCACGCCGAGCAGGATCAGGTCCGTCGCCAGCTGACCGACGCCCAGGAAGACCAGCCGTCCCAGCCCGCCGCCGCCGATCAGCGCCGCCAGAGTGGCAAGGCCGATCGCCTGGATCACCGCCGTGCGCAGCCCGCCCAGCACGATCCTGTCTCTTGATCACATCTACGCACAGCTCCACCGTAAGGCGA
>NZ_BDLP01000596.1:0-1791 GCF_001950415.1 Roseomonas sp. TAS13 | reverse complement strand
GTGCGTAGATGTGATCAAGAGACAGGGCGCGGCCCCCTCCCCGGCCATGCTGGCGCAGGGCGTCGCGGAGCTGGATTCCTGGCTCCGTCACGACTGCTGCATCGTCCTCAGCCGCACGGGCGAGGCGCCGGACAGCCGCGAGATCCCGCCCCTGGCCAAGCGCAAGGCGCCGATCGCCGAGATCGCGGTCCTGTCGGGCACGGCGACCAAGCAGAAGCTGTCGCTCACCGTGGCGATCCGCAATCTCGGCGGCTATCGCTGGCGTCCGGGCGGGACCGGTGCGGGCGGCGTCAACCTCGGCGTGATGCGGCGCCTGGCGGACGGCACGCTGGAGCGCGACTTCCGCCGCGTCCGGCTCAGCGCGCAGGAGATCATGCCCGGCGAGACGGTGCAGATCGTCTTCGAGCTGCCACTGCAGGATGCCCAGGGCTGGAGCATGGACCTGGTCGCCGAGGGCGTGAGCTGGTTCGGTGCCGAGATCGCCCTGGACCGGACCGGCACGGCACTGACGCCAAAGGACAGTTGACCGGAAGTCTCTTTCCGGTGCGGGCGATTCGCGTTTCGCCGATTTCCGCCGGAGTCGTGGATTGCCCCTGGATTCGTGGACGGAAGATGGCGCAGAATGCATCCGCGGCAATCCACTTGATTCCCGTGAACCCTGCTTCGTGCCGGTTTCCGCGTCCGCTCTGTGGCAGTTCGGCCACAATGCCACAGGACGCCCTTCCGGCATCCCTGCCTCTCATGCTGGTGAATATGCTTCGCGGCGGCGGCGTGCATTTTGAGAGTCGTTCGTCCCCCCGATGAAGGACACTATCTCAATGAAACTCCGTCACGCGTTGCTCGCGACGACCCTCTTCATGGCCCCTGGTGTCGCGATGGCGCAGTCCGCCTGGTGGACGCCGCCGAGCTGGCTGGCCACCCCGGTCGCGCAGCCTGTCACCGGCCTGTACCTGTCCGGCGGCGCCGGCTGGAACCACGCCGACAAGCGCAACGCCACCTCCGATGGCGGCGCCAACGGCTTCTTCGACGCCACGGTGGGCAACCGCCAGGGCTCGTTCAAGTTCAGCGAAGGCTGGGGCGGCCAGGTCGCCGTCGGCTGGGGCTTCGGCAACGGTCTGCGCGCCGAGGTCGAGGGCAACTTCCGCGACAATCCCACCAGCAAGGTCGGCGGCTGGTCCAGCCGTGGCGTGGGCAGCACCAGCGGCAACTTCTTCAGCGGCACCGGCCGTATGCGCCAGTACGGCGTGATGGTGAACGGCTACTACGACTTCCAGCTGCCGGCCTGGTTCCCGAACATGCCGATCCCGGTCGTGCCCTACGTCGGCGGTGGCGTGGGCTGGATCTGGACGGATCTGGACAATGTCGGCGGCACGCGGGTGAACAGCGTCGGCCGTCCGGGTGATACGATCACCGTCGACGATACCGCAGGCGCCTTCGGCTACCAGGGCATCGCCGGTCTGGCCTTCCCGATCCCGGCCGTGCCTGGCCTGTCGCTGACGGCCGAGTACCGCTACCTCGGCACGCTGCAGACCAAGTATGACGGCGTCGTGCGCACCGCCTCGGGCCAAGTCCCGACCCGCGGCAAGTTCGAGATCGACGGCGCGAACAACCACTCCGCCATGCTGGGCCTGCGCTACGCGCTGTGGACCCCGCCGGCGCCCGTGGCCGCTCCGCCGGTCGTGCCGCAGGCTCCGCAGGCCGTGGCCCGCACCTACCTCGTGTTCTTCGACTGGGACCGTTACAATCTGACGGACCGCGCCCGGCAGATCATCACCGAGGCGGCGCAGAACG
>NZ_BDLP01000595.1:0-1800 GCF_001950415.1 Roseomonas sp. TAS13 | reverse complement strand
GCCGAGAGCCGGCTGAAGTCGCGCCTCGACGAAATGGCGGCGCTGCAGGCGCGGCTGGAGAAGCTGGAGCAGTCCCGCAACGAGCGCGAGGAGGCCGGCTGGCGCGGGCTGGTGAAGACCTATGAGACCATGCGGCCGCGCGACGCGGCCGCCGTGTTCGACGAGCTCGACATGCCCGTGCTCGTCCGGATCGTGGACCGGATGCGGGAGGCCAAGGCCGCGCCGGTGCTGGGCGCCATGCGTCCCGACCGCGCGCGGCTCCTGACCGCGGAGCTCGCCCGCCACCGCAGCCGGGCCAACGACCCGGACGGACCCGACAACAGCCAGGATGCCAGGCGATGAACAGGAACATCAACGTGCTGATCGTCGATGACTACAAGACGATGCTGCGCATCATCCGGAACCTGCTGAAGCAGCTGGATTTCGAGAATGTCGAGGAAGCGTCCGACGGGCAGGAGGCGCTGTCGAAGCTGCGCGCCGGCAATTTCGGGCTGGTGATCAGCGACTGGAACATGCAGCCGATGACGGGGCTGGACCTGCTGAAGGAGGTCCGCGCCGATGCCCGGCTGAAGTCCACGCCCTTCATCATGATCACCGCCGAGAGCAAGACGGAGAACGTGATCGCGGCGAAGCAGGCGGGCGTCTCGAACTACATCGTCAAGCCCTTCAACGCCGAGACGCTGCGCGAGAAGATCGCCAAGGTGATGCAGGATGCCTGACCAGGAACGCATCGAGCAGGCCGTGCGCAGCGTCCTTGCCAGCATGGGCGGCGACATCACCACCAACGAGATCGTGCTGCTGGCGGAGCTGGAGGCGCTGGGGCGCACCATCGCCCAGGCCAAGGCCGAGATCGCCGCCCTGCGGGTGGAGGAGATCGAGGCCGAGCACATCCCGGTGGCGACCGACGAGCTGGATGCGGTGGTGGAGCATACCGCCACCGCCACCAACGAGATCCTCGACACCTGCGAGACCCTGGAGCGGCTGCTCCCCGAACTGCCCGCGGCACCGGCGGCCCGGATCGGCGAGGCGGTGACGCGGATCTACGAGGCCTGTTCCTTCCAGGACATCACGGGCCAGCGCATCGCCAAGGTGGTGGCGGCGCTGAAGGAGATCGAGGGCCGCGTGCAGCAGATCACCCAGCGCTTCGGCCCGGCGGCCAGGGCTGGCGCGCCCGTTGCCGCCACGCGGGAACGGGTGCCGGAGCGCAGCGAGGGCGAGCGGCTGGCGCAGGGCCCGCAACTGCCGGCCGCCGCCTCGTCCCAGGCGGAGATCGATGCCCTGCTGGCGAGTTTCGACTGATGCGCGCCCCCGACCGGCAAAAGGCCGTCGCCATGGGGCTGGCGCTCGGTGTCTCGCTGCTTCTCGCCGCCCTGCCCGGGCGGGCCGAGCCGGTGGCGGTGCGCTCCGGCGAGCATCCGGGGATGGGTCGGCTCGTCTTCGACTGGTCCCTGCCCACGGGCTACCGCCTGGAGCAGCTCGGCGACCGGGCGATGCTGCACTTCGAAAGCCCCGGCGAGTTCCGCATGCCGGCGAAGCTGCCGCGCAACGTGCTGGCCCTGCGCGGCGCGGCGGACGGGGTGGAGGTGACCCTTCGCAGCGGCGCGCAGATCCGTCCCTTCCGCCTGGGCGAGCGCATCGTCCTCGACGTGCTCGATCCGCCGGCGCCCCGGAAGCCGGAGGCAAAGCCCCCGGCGCGCGAGGCCGCGACGCGCGAGGCGCGGAATCACGGGCGGCAGCCGCCCGCGCGGCGGAACGGGCCGGAGAGTCCGTCTCTTGATCACATCTACGCACAGCTCCACC
>NZ_BDLP01000594.1:0-1808 GCF_001950415.1 Roseomonas sp. TAS13 | reverse complement strand
GGGAGGGTGCGGCCGGGGACCGGCGCGACAGGCGGCCGGGCGCGCCGAAGCGGCGCGCCGACCCTTTTCGCTGGGCAGGGACCGCGCATCACCCCTTGTCCGGCGCGGCCACAGGGCCGAATCAAGGGACTATAAGGAAGCGGCGCGCCAGGCCCGGCTTTCCGGACCGGCGCGGCATTGGCCGCAGAGCATAAGGACCACGGCATGAAGCCGCGCATCGCGATCCTCGGACGGCCCAATGTCGGCAAGTCGAGCCTGTTCAACCGGCTGGTCGGCCGACGCACCGCGATCGTGGACGACACGCCGGGCGTGACCCGCGACCGCAAGGAAGGCGAGGCCCGCATCGGCGGCATCGACGTCACCGTGGTGGACACGGCCGGGCTGGAGGAATCGCCGCCCGACACCATCCCCGGCCGCATGCGCGCCTCCTCCGAGGCCGCGTTGCGCGAGGCGGACCTGATCCTCTTCGTGGTGGATGCCCGGGCGGGCCTCACCCCGTCGGACCGTGCCTTCGCCACCTGGTTGCGGCGGCAGGAGCGGCCGGTGCTGGTGCTGGCCAACAAGGCCGAGGGCCGCACCGGCGCCGCCAATGCGCTGGAGGCCTATGAGCTGGGCCTGGGCTCGCCGCTGCCGGTCTCGGCCGAGCATGGCGACGGCTGGGGCGAACTGCATGACGAGGTGGCCGCGCGCCTGAAGGACTGGGCGCCCGCGGAGGACGAGGAGGAGCCCGACACCGAGGAGGCCCGCCGCAACCGCCCGCTGCGCATCGCCATCGTCGGCCGTCCCAATGCCGGCAAGTCCACCCTGCTGAACGCCCTGCTGGGCGAGGAGCGGATGATCACCGGGCCGGAGCCCGGCCTGACCCGCGACGCCGTGGCCTCGGAATGGATCGACGAGACCGGCGGCAGGGTGCGGCTGGTGGACACGGCCGGGCTGCGGCGCCGTGCCCGGGTGCATGAGGGGCTGGAGCAGATGTCCACCGGCGCCACCATCGCGGCGCTGAAGGAATGCGAGGTGGCGATCCTGGTGCTGGACGCCAACCTGGGCATGGACGAGCAGGACCTGCGCATCGCACGCCTCGCCGAGCGCGAGGGTCGGGCCGTCGTGATCGCCTACAACAAGTGGGACGCGGTGGAGGACCGCAACGCCGCCCGGCGGAAGCTGGAGGACGTGCTGACGGCCTCGCTGGCGCAGATGAAGGGGATCTCGGTGGTGCCGCTTTCCGCCGCCACCGGGCGCGGCGTGGAGAAGCTGATGCCCACGGTGCGCGAGGTCTATGAGCGCTGGAACCGTCGTGTCCCGACGGGCGCGCTGAACCGCTGGTTCGAGGAGGCGCTGGCGAAGCACCAGCCGCCGCTGGTGGGCGGCAAGCGGCTGAAGCTGCGCTACTGCACCATGCCCAAGGCGCGGCCGCCGACCATCACCGTCTTCGGTACCCGGGCGGAGCTGCTGCCGGAGGACTACAAGCGCTATCTCGTGAACCTGTTCCGCGAGAGCTTCGACATGCCGGGCGTGCCGATCCGCCTGCACATGCGCGGCACGACCAATCCCTACGAGGACGCGGAGTAGCGCTTCGCCACCAGCCGGCCCATCAGGATCAGTATTGCGGACGGTAGGGCGCGCCGCCCAGATCCCCCTGATACCGGTCGGGCCAGCCCATGGCACCGCGAGTCCCGGTGCCGGACAGCAGGGACGAGCGGCTGACGCTGAGGCCGCGCCGGCCGTTGTCCCGCTGCGGCTGCAGCGGGGCCGTGATGGTCGGGGCCTGTCTCTTTATCACATCTACGCACCGCTCCACCGTAAGGCCG
>NZ_BDLP01000593.1:0-1811 GCF_001950415.1 Roseomonas sp. TAS13 | reverse complement strand
GCCTTACGGTGGAGCTGTGCGTAGATGTGATCAAGAGACAGCGGCCAGGGCCTCGACGGCGTAGGCGCGAACCAGGTCACGCGCCGCCTCCGCGTCCCAGCGGCCCCGTCCCAGCACCGCCTGCAGCCGGTGCGGCCGGGCCTCGCCCGCGCGTTCCGCCAGCAGCCAACCCGTTTTGCGTTCGAGCCCGGACAGCAGTCCGTCGAGATAGTGCCCGATCGACTCCCGCAATTCGCGTCGCCGCACGGCCAGCCCAAGCCGATCCTTCAGCGTCGCAAGCTCCCGCTCCCACGCCAACAGCGATCCAGACCATGCCGCCACAGACATCACCCAGCCTCCGCTCCCGCAGGCGCCAAGTGGATCACCTCAGCTGATAATCCGCAACTGTAGTACTAGGTATGATAACGTCCTTTCAGATTGTGGAATCGAGACACCAGAGGCAGGATCGGGCCCCGAAGCGTACCCGCAGCCACTCGCCGCTTGAGTAACCCAACATGATGGGTTATGTGTAGCTATGGTCACCGTGCTGCGCGCCGAGGGTCTGCGCGTCATCATCTACGCCAACGACCACACGCCGGCTCACGTGCACGTCTTCGGTGACGGCGAGGCCAAGATCGACCTAGCCGGACCCGAAGGCACGCCGGTCCTGCTCTGGGCCGACGGCATGTCGCGCGGTGAGGTACGCCGCGCCGTGCGCCTCGTGACCGAGCAGCAGGCGTTCCTGCGGCAGCGATGGGAGGACATCCATGGGTGACCTGACCGACACGCAGATCGATGCGACCCTGGCTCGTGGCCAGGAGGCCCGGCAGCGCGAGCCCCGCGCCGCGACCGCCCGCTACGACCGCCAGGCAAGACGGGTGATCGTCGAGTTGACCAACGGCTGCACCTTCGCCTTTCCGCCAGGACTAGCGCAGGGACTGGAAGGAGCGAGCGACGACCAGCTCGCTCAGGTCGAGGTGCTGGGATCCGGCTCCGGCCTGCACTGGGAGGCGCTGGACGCCGACCTCTCCATCCCGGGCCTGCTGGCGGGTCTCTTCGGCACCCGCGCCCATATGGCCCGGCAGGCAGGTCGGGCGACCTCGCCGGCCAAGGCTGCTGCCGCCCGGGCGAACGGCAGTAAGGGTGGACGACCGCGCCGCGCGGCGGGCACCTGAGCGGCATGACCTTCCCGACCGGGCCACGCTTCGTGGCTTACTATCGTGTCTCGATTGACAAGCAGGGACGCTCGGGACTGGGGCTGGAGGCTCAGCGCCAAGCTGTGGCCCGCCACGCGGCCGGCTGCGGCGGATCCGTCGTTGCCGCCTTCGAGGAGGTCGAGAGCGGCAGGAAGGGGGACCGCCCCCAGCTCGCCCTGGCCATGGCCGAGTGCCGCCTGCGCCGCTGCACCCTGCTCATCGCCAAGCTCGACCGCCTCGCCCGCGATGCTCACTTCCTGCTTGGCCTGGAAAAGGCCGGCATCGAGTTCCTCGCCTCCGACATGCCGTGCGCCAACCGCCTCACCATCGGCGTCATGACCCTCGTCGCAGAGGAAGAGGCCCGTGCTACCTCCGCCCGCACCAAGGCGGCTCTCGCGGCGGCTAAGGCCCGTGGCGTGCGGCTCGGCAACCCACGGCTCTGTCCGGGGGACACGGCGACTGCGGCCGATGCCCGCGCAGTGTGGTCGGGGCAGGCCGCCCGGCGTGCGGCGGAGGTACTGCCCTACTTTGAGGCGGCGCGGCGAGCCGGGGCGACGACGCTCCAGCAGCTCGCGGACGCGCTCACCGCCCGCGGCGTGCGAACGCCGCGGGGAGGGGCGGAGTGGCGACCCTGGC
>NZ_BDLP01000592.1:0-1851 GCF_001950415.1 Roseomonas sp. TAS13 | reverse complement strand
GCGGACGCGCCCTCGGAGCCGCTCCCATCTGGGCCACTCCCATCTGGGCCACTCCCTGCCCCGCCGCCTGCACAGCCTTGGGCTGACCATCCTTCACGCCCCGCCGGGCCGCCGGCTTAGCCCCCTCGGGGCTTGATCGGCGGCGCGTCCCACCCTCCTTTGCCACCCGATGCATCCCCCTGCCCCTGAACTTCTCGACTGGTACGACCGCCACCGGCGCAGCCTGCCCTGGCGTGGCGAGCGTGATCCATACCGCATCTGGCTCTCGGAGGTGATGCTGCAGCAGACCACCGTGGCCGCGGTCGGCCCGCGTTATGCCCGTTTCCTCGCCCGCTTCCCCGATGTCGCGGCCCTGGCCGCCGCGCCCTGGGAGGCGGTGGCGGCGGAATGGGCGGGCCTCGGCTATTATGCGCGGGCGCGCAACCTGCACGCGGCGGCCCGGGCGGTGGCGGCGCGCGGCGGCTTTCCGGACACCGAGTCCGGCCTGCGCGCCTTGCCCGGCATCGGCGCCTATACCTCGGCCGCCGTGGCCGCCATCGCCTTCGACCGCCCCACCGTGCCGGTGGACGGCAACGTGGAGCGTGTGGCGGCCCGGCTCTTCGACATCCGCGACCCGCTGCCCGCGGCCCGGTCCCGCCTCGCCAGCCTGGCCCGCGCCTTCATGGAGCAGCCCGCCGCCCGCGCACGACCGGGGGACTTCGCCCAGGCGCTGTTCGACCTGGGCGCCACGATCTGCACCCCGCGCCGCCCGGCCTGCGCCCTCTGCCCCTGGCGCGGGCATTGCGCCGCCCAGGCCGCCGGGGTGCAGGACAGCCTGCCGGTCAAGGCGCCGAAACCGGTGCGGGGGCTGCGCCAGGGCATGCATTTCCTGCTGCGCGACGGCGGCGGGCGCCTGCTGCTGCGGCACCGCCCGCCGCAGGGGCTGCTGGGCGGCATGCCCGAGATCCCCGGCACGCCCTGGCGCGAGGGGGAGGCCTGGAGCGAGGCCGAGGCCCTGCCCCACGCACCGCCGCTCGCCGCCGAATGGCGCCTGCTGCCCGGCGTGGCCCGGCACGGCTTCACCCATCTGGAGCTGGAGATGCGCCTGCTCTCGGCGCGGCTGGCCGCCTCGCCCCCGGCGCCGGAGGGATTCTTCTGGCTGGCGGAGGAGGAGGCGCGGCGTGCCTTGCCCAGTGCCATGGGGCGGCTGCTGGCCCTGGAAAGCCTGGCCGCCGCCATTACCGCCCCGGCTTCGGCCCCGATCGCGGCTCCGCTTGCGGGCGGGGCCCCGGCCGTGGCACCCAGGGCGGTCCCGGCCCGGGGGCGCCCGCGCGGCGCCGCCGGGACCGGGCTCCCGAAACGCCGGACGAAATCATGAACGCTCTTCTGACCCAGGCCCGGTCGCGCGGCGGCCTTCTCTCCTTCGCCCGCTTCCTGGGCCTCGCCCTGATCGGCTCTGGCATCCTGGCCGCCTCGGCGCAGGTCACCGTGCCGATGTGGCCGGTGCCGGCGACGCTGCAGTCGCTCGCGGTGCTGCTGCTCGGCGCCCTCGGCGGCTCCCGCCTCGGCGCCGCCAGCGTGGCGCTCTACCTTGCCGAGGGCGCGATGGGCCTGCCGGTCTTCGCCGGCGGCGCCACCGGCCTCACCGCCTTCGCCGGGCCGACTGCCGGCTACCTGCTGGGCTTCCTGCCCGCCGCCTGGATCGCCGGGCAGGCTTCCGGCTCCTGGCTGCGCGGCGCCCTGGTGCTGACCGTGGCGCATCTCGCGCTCTTCGTGCCGGGCGTCGCCTGGCTGGCCGGCTTCGCCGGCTGGGAGAAGGCGCTGATGGCCGGCTTCGTGCTGTTCATCCCCGGCACGCTGGTGAAGACCGGC
>NZ_BDLP01000591.1:0-1855 GCF_001950415.1 Roseomonas sp. TAS13 | reverse complement strand
GGAACGCGATCCGCCCGCCGGTGATCCGCCCGCCCGCATGGTCGATCATCCGGGTCACGGCCAGCGAGGTGACGGACTTGCCCGAGCCGCTCTCGCCCACCAGCGCCACCGTCTCGCCGGGCGCCACGGACAGGTCCAGCCCCTTCACGGCGGTGAAGCCGCCGAAGCCCACGCTCAGCCCGGAGATGCGGAGCAGCGTGACGTCAGGGGCAGGGGAGGGGGCGGAAGCCAAAAGGGCGGGTTCCTTCAGGGGAAGAGGCGCAAAGAACGGCATGGTCGGATCGGGCCGCACCGCCATATCCCAGGCAGAGCGGGGGGCGACGCGGAAGTCTGGCCTGTCCGGCCTGGAAGCGGGAACAAGGGAGCGGCCGGAACCTCCCAGCCCCGGCTCCCCAGCCCACAAGCGCCGCCTTCTAGCTTCCCGCGGCCGGTTCGACCAGAGGCAGGCAAGGGGTTGCGTATTTCGCGCGAAAACCAGGGGGAATTTCAGCGACGCACAAGGGACGGCTTCGGTTTTTCGGCAAATCGCGCAGAAACAGGTTGACTCTCCGCCGGTCGGCGCCGAATTGCGGTTCATCGACTGCGTGTTCCACGCAAAATGCCGGCGCCCTGGGGCGCAAGGGGAGGACCCATGCAACTGCCCATCAAGCGTGCCATCGAGAAGGTCCCGGGCGGCATGATGGTCGTTCCCCTGGCGCTGGGCGCCGTCATCGCGACCTTCTTCCCGGACACGCCGAAATTCTTCGGCTCCTTCACCGGTGCGCTCTTCACCGGCTCGCTGACCATCCTGGCGGTCTTCTATGTCTGCATGGGTGCCAGCATCGACTTCAAGGCGACGCCCTATATCCTGAAGAAAGGCGGCACCCTGTTCGCGGTGAAGATCGGCATGGCCATGCTGATGGGCGTGGTCTTCGGCCACTTCCTGGGCGAGGCGCCGGTCGGCTCCGGCCTTTTCGCGGGGCTTTCCACCCTGGCCATCGTGGCGGCGATGAACGACACCAACGGCGGCCTCTACATGGCGCTGATGGGCCAGTACGGGGAGCCGCGCGATGTCGGCGCCTATACGGTGATGACGCTGGAATCCGGCCCCTTCCTGACCATGGTGACGCTGGGCGTGGCAGGCCTCTCGGCCTTTCCCTGGCCGACCCTGGTGGGCTCCATCCTGCCGCTGGTGGTGGGCATGATCCTGGGCAACCTCGACCGCGAAATGCGCGGCTTCCTCAGCCGCGCCATCCCGGTGATGATCCCCTTCTTCGCCTTCGCGCTGGGCAGCGGCCTCGACTTGGCCAAGGTCTGGCAGGCCGGGCTTCTCGGCCTGGGCCTGGGCCTCGCCGTGGTGGTGGTCACCGGCATCCCGCTCTTCCTGGCCGACCGCGCCATCGGCGGCACGGGCGTCGCCGGTGTCGCGGCCGCCTCCACCGCCGGCAACGCGGCGGCGGTGCCAGCCATCGTGGCCTCCGCCAACCCCGTCTATGCCGAGGCCGCCGCCCATGCCACCGTGCTGGTCGCCGCGGCGGTGATCGTGACCACGGTGCTGGTGCCGCTGCTGACCGCCTGGACCGCCCGGCGCACCGGCCGCCCGCCGGCGCCGGACACGGCATCGGCCGAAAGCGGAGCCGGACGGACGGCGCCGCTGCGGGCGCGGCACGGCTGAGGATGGCCATGGACGGCACGCCCACCCCACCTTCGCGCTGGCTGATCCTGGCGGACGACCTGACGGGAGCGGCGGACTGCGCGATCGCCTTCGCGCGGCGCGGGCTGGAGGCTGGGGTAGGCTGGCATGCCAGCCTGGACCAGGCCGCGCCGGAAAGGGCGGATGATCCGGAGCAGGCGGGCGGCAGGGTGCTGGCGGTGG
>NZ_BDLP01000590.1:0-1858 GCF_001950415.1 Roseomonas sp. TAS13 | reverse complement strand
CCTTCACCGTCGCCCCCGCCCTGCTGCGTGCCGGTCCCGCCGATCCGGGCTGGGCACCACTGGCCGCGGAGATCGCCGGCTCCCTGTCCCAGGGGCGCGACACGCTGGTGCAGATCGCCTCCGATCCCGCCGCCGACCTGCGCCAGGGCGCGGCCCTGGCCGAGGCCCTGGCCCTGCTCCTGGCCCCGGCCGGAGCGTGCATGGCCGGCCTCTTTGCCACCGGCGGCGAGACCGCCTGCGCCCTGCTCACCGGCCTCGGCGTGCATGGCATCCGCCTGCTGGAGGAGGTGGAGCCCGGCGTGCCGCTCGGCATCACCCGGGGGGCGCTGCGCGTCCCGGTGATGACCAAGGCCGGCGCCTTCGGCCATGAACGCAGCCTGCTGAACAGCCTCGCCCGCCTGCACGACCTTCTCGGAAAACGGACATGACCCAGAACCAGGACAGCTCCATCCAGGAGCGCCCGATCGTCGCCATCACCATGGGCGATGCCTCCGGCATCGGGCCGGAGATCATCATGAAGGCCCTGGCCCGGCCGGAGGTGCACGCGATGTGCCGCCCGCTGGTGGTGGGGGAGGCGACCCGGCTGCGCGAGGCCGGCGCCATCGCGAAGTCCGGCCTCGCCGTGCGGGCGCTGAGCGAGCCTTCCGGGGCGCGCTACGAGCCCGGCACGGTGGATGTGATCGACCTCGGGATCATCCCGGCCGGCCATCCCTTCGGCAAGGTCCTGCCGCTCTCGGGCGAGGGCGCCTACCGCTACATCGAGCGCGCCACGCGCCTGGTCGAGGCGGGCGAAGCGGATGCCATCTGCACCGCGCCGCTGAGCAAGGAGGCGCTGCACGCCGCCGGCCACAAGTACCCGGGCCATACCGAGCTGCTGGCGCACCTGACCGGCACGCCGGAGGTGTCGATGATGCTGGTGGCGCCGAAGCTGCGCGTGATCCACGTCACCACGCATATCGGGCTGATGGACGCGATCCGGCGGATCGAGCCGGGCCTGGTCGGGCGCGTCATCGCCCGCGGCCGCGCCACGCTGGTCAAGGCGGGCATCGCGGAGCCGCGCATCGGCGTCTGCGGCATCAACCCGCATGCCGGCGAGAACGGGCTCTTCGGCCAGGGCGAGGAGGAGGAGAAGATCATCCCCGCCGTGGAGGCCTGCCGCGCCAAGGGCTGGAAGGTCGAGGGCCCGCTGCCCGCCGACACGCTGTTCTTCCGCGCCGCGCGGGGCGACTTCGACCTCGTCGTGGCGATGTACCACGACCAGGGCCATGGCCCGGTGAAGGTGATGGGGCTGGAGGCCGGGGTGAACATCACCATCGGCCTGCCGGTGATCCGCACCTCGGTCGACCACGGCACCGCCTTCGACATCGCGGGCCAGGGCATCGCCGACGATGGCAGCCTTGTCGAGGCGCTCCGCCAGGCCGCCGACCTCGCCCCGCGCCGGCAGCACGCCGCCTCCGCCGCCTGATCGTGCCGGAGCATCGGGGGGCCTCCCATGCCGGGGGGCACGTCCCGCCCGGCGCGGTTTCGCACCGGGATCGGCCTTTCGGCGGAAGAGCGGATTCACGCTTCCGGACGATGCCGTCCCGCGGCAATCCGCTCTATCCTGAAGCCATGCAGCGCAGACGGGAACGACTCGACGCCATCCTGAAGGCCATCGAGGATGGCGAGACGGATGTGGACGGGCTTGCCGCCCGCTTCGGCGTCTCCGCCTCCACGGTGCGGCGCGACCTGCAGGACCTTTCCTCCCGCCGGGCCATCGCGCGCACCTATGGCGGCGCGATGCTGGCGCGGCCCGGCATCGAGCAGAGCCTTTCGGCGCGCGCCGGGCAGAGCCGCGCCGCCAAGGCCGCCATCGCCG
>NZ_BDLP01000589.1:0-1860 GCF_001950415.1 Roseomonas sp. TAS13 | reverse complement strand
GGCATGGCGGAGGTCGGGGGGACTCTGCGGTTTGGAAATCTTTTCTCCACGACCGCGCCCGCTTCGCAACAGGAAAGGAAATCCTGCCCCGATGTGGCAATCCGGGAGGTGAAATTTTCTCCGCGCGCATGCGGCACGATGCCACGGTGCTCCCGCCCGTCGCCCGCCTCGGGCCTTCGCGCGGAATCGGCGCGCCGGCGGCGGGAAGAGGCGGAAGGGCGTTTTCCCGGAATCGTGAGCCCGCAAGGGGCGGCACTCGTGGCGATCGGCCGCCGCAAACCTATCTCTGGCGGTTGCCCGCCGCCGGACCGGCTGGCAAAACGGCCCCGTGTCCAGATCAGTCCGCATCGCCCCATCCCTCCTGGCCGCTGACTTCGCCCGATTGGGCGAGGAGGTTCACGCCATCGAAGCCGCCGGCGCCGACTGGCTGCATCTCGACATCATGGACGGCCATTTCGTGCCGAACATCTCCTTCGGCCCCTCGCTGGTGCGCGCGCTGCGCCGGCACTGCACGCTGCCCTTCGACGTGCACCTGATGATCGCGCCGGCCGATCCCTACCTGGCCGCCTTCGCCGAGGCCGGGGCGCATGTCATCTCCCTGCATCCGGAGGCCGGGCCGCACCTGCACCGCTCGCTGCAGACGATCCGGGGCCTGGGCTGCAAGGCGGGCGTGGTGCTCAACCCCGCCACGCCGGTCTCGGCGCTGGAGAACGTGCTGGACCTGCTCGACCTCGTGCTGGTGATGACGGTCAATCCGGGCTTCGGCGGCCAGTCCTTCCTGACCTCGCAACTGCCGAAGATCGAGGCGCTGCGCCACATGATCGACGCCTCCGGCCGCGACATCGCGCTGGAGATCGACGGCGGCGTCACCGACCAGACCGCGCCGCTCTGCCTCGCGGCGGGCGCCGACACGCTGGTGGCCGGCACCGCCGTCTTCGGCAAGCCCGACTATGCCGCCGCCATCGCCGCGCTGCGCCCGCAGGCCACGGAGGGCGGGGGCGGCGAGACGTTGCGGAGACCGGAATGAGCGGCTGGCTGCGCGGCGCCAAGCGCACCCTGGCCGGGCTCAAGCCGCTGCGCGTGCCCGAGGCGCCGGCCCGCGCCTTCCGCGACCTCTGGCCGGGCGACGCGGCGCGGGGCCAGCGGCTGCTGAAGGGCGAGTTCGAGGTGCTCGGCACCACCGGCCTGCTGCTGCCCGCCGAGGCCGCCCGCGCCACGCCCGGCGCGCCGGAGGCGATGAGCGGCGGCAGCCCCTGCTGGCGCGCCGCGCTGCACGGCTTCGCCTGGCTGCGCGACCTGCGGGCGCTGGGCACGGACAATGCCCGGCTGCGGGCGCGGGCGCTGACCCAGGACTGGCTGTCCCGCACCGGCAACGAGGCCCTGGCCGATGCGCCGGAGGTGGTGGGGGCGCGGCTTTCCGCCTGGCTGGGGCACTGGGACTTCCTGGCCGCGACCGCCGAGGACGGCTTCCGCAAGGCGCTGATGCAGCGGCTGGCGCAGGACGCGCGCGGGCTGGTCGCCGCCCTGCCGGCGCATTGCGAGCACCGCGGCGGGCTGGTGGCGCTGAAGGGCGCCATGGCGGCCGCCGTGGCGCTGGAGGAGGAGGGCTGGCTCACCCGCTGCCTGAAGCTCCTCCCCGCCGAGCTGGAGCGCCAGTTCCTGCCTGATGGCTGCCACGCGGAACGCTCGCCCGCGGTGCATCTGGCCGCGCTGCAGGACCTGATCGAGCTGCGCAACCTCCTGCACGGGGCCGAGCTGGAGGCGCCGCCGCATCTTTCCCTGGCGCTGGACCGCGCCGGCCCGGCGCTGCGCGTCTTCCGCCACGGCGACGGCGGGCTGGCCTGCTTCAACGGCACGCGG
>NZ_BDLP01000588.1:0-1869 GCF_001950415.1 Roseomonas sp. TAS13 | reverse complement strand
AAGAGACAGGGAGGCCGGGGAGGCCGGGTGGGGGGCGTCGGCCATGTCTGCTGTCCCTCCGCGAGATGGTCCTGATGTCCTGGTTTCCGGGACCCCGCGGCAGGCGGGCGCCGGCCGCGGGCCCGGACAGGGGCGGACCCTGGACAGGAGGAAGGGCGGCCCGGGGCGAGCCTGTCCCGGCAGGCAGCACAGCAGATAGCACAGCCGGAGCCTGCCTGCGTAGGCCGCCGCCTGCCTCCCCTGCGGCATTCCGGAGCGGATCGCCACGGGGCGGCACCGTCCGCGGCATGGGCCGCGTGGCCCTGGCGAGGCGGCAGGCGTTCCCGAAGGGGCGGTCAGGCCGCCAGGCGGTGGACTTCCTCCGGGGACATGCGGACCAGCTTCTCGTAGTCGGACAGCAGGGTCTCGGTGATCTGGCCCGGGGTGTAGGCGTATTCGCCGATGGCGCGGACGGGCGTCACCTCGGCGGCGGTGCCGGCCAGGAAGACCTCGGTGGCCTTCGGCAGCTCCTCGGCGCGGATGGTGCGCTCCACCACCTTCATCTGGCGGTTCCGGGCGAGGCGCATCACGGTGCGGCGGGTGATGCCGTCCAGGAAGCAGACGGGGGTGGGGGTGTGCAGCTCTCCGTCGAAGACGAAGAAGGCGTTGGCGCCGGTCGCCTCGGCCACGTCGCCCTTGAAGTCGAGCATCATGGCGTCGTCGAAGCCCTCGGCCTCCGCCGCGTGCTTGGAGAGGGTGCCGATCATGTAGAGGCCGGAGGCCTTGGAGGCGGTAGGGGCCGTGTCGGGGGCCGGGCGGCGCCACCTGGCCATGCCGAGGCGGACGCCCTTCATGCGGTTCTCGCCGAACAGGTTGGGCCAGCCCCAGCAGGCGATGGCGAGGTGGATCCTCGTCCGCTGGGCGGAGACGGCCAGCATTTCCGAGCCGCGCCAGGCGACCGGACGGACATAGGCATCCGTGTGGCCGTTGCGGCGCACGGTCTCGATCGAGGCGGCATCGATCTCGTCGGCCGTGAAGGGAACCTCGAAGCCCAGGAGGCGGCCGGACCGGATCAGGCGCTCGGTGTGCTCGCGCAGCTTGAAGATGTTTCCGGCATAGCAGCGCTCGCCCTCGAAGATGCCGGAGGCATAATGCAGGCCGTGGGTCAGGACATGCAGCTTCGCCTCGCGCCAGGGGAGGAACTCGCCATCCATCCAGATCCAGCCATCGCGGTCGTCGAAAGGCAGCAGGGACATGTTTGGAACCTTCGCGCCATGGTTTGAGAAATAAAATTGCGTTACGAGGCGGAAACTAGACCTTTGCTTCGATTTGTGTCAATAAACCTGACCCAACATGGAGTCATGCCCGCCATGCCCGACGGGCTTCCCGGAGGACATCCCGCCGTGAAGGAGAAGACGCCCGTCTCCGCCGGCCGCGAGCACCTCTTCCTGCGCGAAGAGGAGCTGCGCGCGGCGCAGGACCTGCTGTTCTTCGGCTACCGCGACTTCACCGCGGGGGCCGATGCCATGCTGGCGGAGATCGGGCTGGGCCGCGCGCATCATCGCGTGCTGCATTTCGTCGGCCGCCGGCCCGGGCTGACGGTGGGCGAGCTGCTCGCCATCCTGGACATCACCAAGCAGTCGCTGGGCCGCGTCCTCACCCCGCTGGTGGAGGGCGGCTATGTCGAGCAGGCGACAGGCCGGGCCGACCGGCGGCAGCGGCTGCTGAGCCTGACGGAAGCGGGGCGGGCGCTGGAGCGGCGACTCTTCGAGCGGCAGCGGGAGACGGTGATCCGGGCCTATCGCGAGGCCGGCCCGGCCGCGGTGGACGGGTTCCGGCGCGTCATGCCTGTCTCTTGATCACATCTACGCACAGCTCCACCGTAAGGCG
>NZ_BDLP01000587.1:0-1873 GCF_001950415.1 Roseomonas sp. TAS13 | reverse complement strand
TCGCCTTACGGTGGGGCTGTGCGTAGATGTGATCAAGAGACAGGACAGAGAGAGGGCTTGGCATCGCCGCTGTCCCGTCACCGCTGCGCTCCATCGCCGCCATCGCAACCCAGCCCGGCTAGGCCGCAGCCCTGACGGGCCGCGTCCCGCACCGGGCAGGGCCGCTCGCCGGCCATGGTGCCGGGCCGCCCGCGCTGCCTGCTGGGGAGGGGTCAAGCGAAAGCAGAGGAGAGCCCGGTGACGACAGCAGTGATGATGGCACCGTCAGTAGAGTCCACACCGTTCGATACCGCGGCCGCCCGGCGTGAGGGATGGATGATCGCCGGCTGCGGCACCGACAATGCCGGACGACGGCGGGTGGAGCTGCAGCGGCTCGACGACCCGCAGGAGGGTGAAGGCACCTTCCTCGACGACGGCGACGCCTGGACGCACATCGCCGAGCAGGCCCGGCGCGGCTCGCCGCTGCACTTGCAGGCCCTGGCCCTGGTCGACCCGATCGAGCGAGCGCTGATCGAGCAGCACGCCGGCCGCTGATCGCGGTCCCGCCCAAGCCCCCA
The DNA here is from genome assembly GCF_001950415.1 of Roseomonas sp. TAS13. NCBI lineage: Bacteria > Pseudomonadati > Pseudomonadota > Alphaproteobacteria > Acetobacterales > Roseomonadaceae > Roseomonas > Roseomonas sp. TAS13. The sequence goes on along the minus strand of NZ_BDLP01000587.1, from coordinate 1,316 downwards.
GCACGACCCTGAGCGCACGTCGACCCTGAGCGGGCCGGCGTGCGCTCGCACGCCCTCCCTTCCATTCCGTCCTCGGCCCCCTGGCTGCCCCCGGCAGCCGGGCGCCGGGCGCTGCGCACGAGGCTCCCCCCATGAGCAAGGCCCACCGCTCCAGCCTGCTGCAGTTCTCGCTGTTCGACAGCACCGCGCTTTCTGTTCCGCTCGGCGGCCAGAGCTCACTCCGCGAGCAGGTGCCGGTCCCGGAGAAACAGACTCCCATCCTGCCACCCGCGTCCAAGGCGCCCGTGGCACGGAACTACCGCCTGACCGGCGACCGGGCGCTGGCTTCGACCTGGAAGGGCAGGGCGGCGGACAACCTGGCCGCCATCCGGCTGCTGCGGGAGATCGAGGACGAGGACCGGCCGGCCACTGCCGAGGAGCAGGCCCGGCTGGCAAGGTTCACAGGGTTCGGCGCGTCCGAACTGGCCAACACCCTGTTCCGCCGCGCGGGCGAGGCGTTCCGCCCCGGCTGGGAGGAGATGGGCACCGAGCTGGAGCACATGGTCAGCCCGGCCGAACTCGCCGGGCTCATGCGGGCGACGCAGTATGCCCATTACACCCCCGAGTTCATGGTGCGCGCGATGTGGGCGGCGCTGACCCGCATGGGCTTCGCCGGCGGTTCCGTCCTGGAGCCCGGCTGCGGCAGCGGCCTGTTCCTGTCCCTCCTCCCGGAAGCCCTGACCAGGAGGACCAGCCTGACGGGGATCGAGGCGGACCCGATCACCGCCCGCATCGCCCAGCGCCTGTTCCCCGACGCCTGGATCCGGGCCGAGGACTTCACCAAGGCGCGGCTGGCCGAAACTTTCGACCTGGCGATCGGCAACCCGCCCTTCTCGGACCGCACGGTGCGGGCCGACGACCCGAGCGGCAAGCTCGGCCTGTCCCTGCACGACTACTTCATCGCGCGCTCCGTCGAGCGGCTGAAGCCGGGCGGGGTCGCCGCCTTCGTCACCTCGCGCTGGACCATGGACAAGACGTCGACCACGGCGCGCGCCCACATCGCGTGTCAATCGGCATTGAATGGGGACCCCAGATCGGCGCGCAAAAGGGACCCCTCTTGTAAGGCGTTCAGGCGCGGTTCTTGAATCGCCAACTGTCGTTGCCGGTCTCGACGATGTCGCAGTGGTGAGTGAGGCGGTCGAGCAAGGCGGTGGTCATCTTGGCGTCCCCAAAGACGCTGGGCCATTCACCAAAAGCGAGGTTGGTGGTGACGATGACCGAGGTCTGCTCGTAGAGACGGCTGACAAGGTGGAACAGCAACTGGCCGCCGGACTGGG
>NZ_BDLP01000586.1:0-1874 GCF_001950415.1 Roseomonas sp. TAS13 | reverse complement strand
CGGTGGAGGAGGTCCGCCTGGCCGATGGGCGCCTCGTCTTCAACGAGGCCGATCCGGCGGCACAGGTGGTGCGGCTCTACCACGCGGCCCTCGACCGCGATCCCGAGCAGCAGGGCCTGAACTTCTGGATCGGCCGGCTCGGAGAGGGCCACAGCCTGCTCGATCTCGCGCAGAACTTCCTCGCCAGCCCGGAGTTCAACGCACGCTACGGCAGCCTGACGGACAGCCAGTATGTCGACCGCCTCTACCAGAACGTCCTGGGCCGCGAGGGCGAGGCGGCGGGCAAGGCCTGGTGGCTGTCGCAGCTGGGCAGCGGCCACAGCCGCGCCGAGGTGCTGCAGGGCTTCTCGGAGAGCGCCGAGAACCGGAACAACACCGCCGATCTCTGGCGGAACGGCATCTGGGACGTCGACGAGCATGCCCTGCAGGCCGCCCGGCTCTACGACACGGTGCTGGGGCGGCTGCCCGACGCCCCGGGCCTGGCATTCCAGGCCCCGCTGCTCGACAGCGGCGTCGCGCTGCGGGATGTCGCCGCGGCCTTCACCCGCAGCCCCGAGTTCCAGGCGAAGTACGGCGCCCTGGATGACCGCCAGTTCGTGTCCAACCTCTACCTGAACACGCTGCACCGCGCCGCCGAGCCGGCCGGGCTTGATCACTGGGTGGCCCAGCTCCAGGGAGGTGCGTCGCGCAGCGACGTGGTGCTGGGCTTCTCCGAGAGCCCGGAGCACATCGCCCTGACCACCCCAAACTTCATGTCCGACGATCCGGGCAGCTACGGCATCGCCTTCGCCTGAAGGGTAATCGGCATCGGGAATGGGCGGCCGCGTCATGCCGCCCGTCTCCGCTTGTGGCTCAGGGCGGCATAGCGCAGGGCGGCCTGGTACTGTCCGGCATGGTTGTAGCCCTCCGCGACCGCCGGGGTGTTGCCCACCACCGCCGCCCCAAAGGCCGCCGTCTCGCCCAGCCGCAGCGCCACGGTGGTGACCACGCTGTGCCGGATGCGGTGCGGCCCGAAGGCGATCCCGAAGCGCTTGCAGGACAGACGCTGGATGCGCGTCTGGATGCCCTGCGCGGTCAGCGGCCCGCCCAGCCGGCCGATCCACAACGCCTCTTCCTGCCGCCCCGCCAGCAGCGCCGGCCGGATCACCTCGAGGTAGTGCCGCATCCAGGGCGTGAACTCCGGCAGCAACCCGAAGACGTCGCGCCGGCCGGTCTTGGTCTGCTCGCCGCTCAGCTCGATCCGGAAGCATTCCCCCACCTGGCGCAGCTCCTGGCCCGGCCGCAGCAGGCTCACCGAACGCAGCCGCCGGCCGCACAGCGCGAAGAAGGCGATCAGCAGCCCGTCGCGGTAGGCGGTCAGCGCGTTGGGGTCCCGCCTTCCCTTCTCCAGGCGCCTCAGCGCGTCCTCCATCATGGCAAATCCCCATTCGGCGATCACCTGCCCGTCCGGCACCACCAGGGGCCGTCGCCTCTTGGGCAGCAGCGAATACACCGACACGCCGTCGGGCCTGCGGATCCAGGACACCTCCGCCCCCGGCACGATCACCGCCAGCACCATCGCCAGGTGCCCGAAGCGCCCGATGATGGTGTGGTCGGCGTTGCTGGCCCGGCGCAGGAAACGGAAATAGGCGCGCAGCCGCTCGCGGGTGACGCGGGCCAGCGGCGGCTCGCCGGGGTCGAGCCAGCCGCGGCTGGCCAGGAAGGCCAGCCAGCGACCGTAGGACTTGACCAGGGCAATCAGGGTGTCCGCGCGCAGCCGGGCCCCGGGGCGGACATCCTCGAAGGGATCGCCCGGCGTGCAGTGCAGGACCCAGGCGGCGCGGTCGGCCTCGGGCCAGCATTCCAGCGGCCAGCACAGGCGGGTGTGGGCGTGC
>NZ_BDLP01000585.1:0-1879 GCF_001950415.1 Roseomonas sp. TAS13 | reverse complement strand
GCATCTCGCCGCTGTCCCACCGGTCGCCGGGGCCGAGCCAGGTCACGCGCGCCACGCCGTCCAGGTCCAGGATCGCCAGGGGCCGTGGCAGCCCCGCCGTCAGGGCCGGATAGGCCGATGGCAGGATCACCCGCCCATCCTCTCCCGCCGCCAGCCCACCGCCAAAGCCGCTGGCCACCGGCAGGCCGAGGCGGCGCGCCAGGAAGCCGCCCTCCATCAGCGGCACGGGCGCCCCGTCCCGCCCGCACCCTGCCAGCCCCGGCCCGTCGAAGCCCAGGGCCACAACCCCAGGAGCGATGATCCCAGAGGTCGCCACGCCATCGGGCCCCGCCACTGCCGCCACGGCCTCGGCGCAACGCTCCACCAGACGCTCCACCGCCGGGCCGAGCCCGCCCCAGGCCTCCTCCGGCCCGGCCTCCAGCGCGGCGCGCAGCACCCGCCGCAGGGCCGGCGGATGCGGCAACAGGCGGAAGGGACCGGCCTGGGCCACAACCGTCCCGTCGGTTTCGAGCAGAGCGGCCTCCACGCCCTCCAGCGAGGCGGGACAGCGCAGCCCGATGGTCCGCAGCCCCGTTCCTTGCAGCCTCGTTCTTCGCACCATGGTGTCACTGTGCTAACGCCCGGCCCACTGACAAGCACACTTCACTGCGGAACCCCGCCAGATGGACGATTTCCTGCATGCGGCGCGCGAGCGCGGCTTCATCCACCAGGTCACCGACGAGGAATCCCTCGTCGCGCGCCTGAAGGCGGGGCCGCTTCCCACCTATGCGGGCTTCGACCTGACGGCGGACAGCCTGCATGTCGGCCACCTGCTGCCGATCATGCTGCTGCGCCTGTTGCAGCGCTGCGGCCACAAGCCCGTCGTGCTGATGGGCGGCGGCACCACGCGCATCGGCGACCCGTCCTTCCGCGACGAGGTCCGGCCGTTGCTGAGCGATGAGACCATCGCGCACAACAAGGCCGGCATCCGCCGCGCCTTCGAATCCTTCCTTGCCTTCGGCGATGGCCCGACCGACGCCATCGAGCTCGACAATGCCGAGTGGCTCGACAAGCTCGAATACATCCCCTTCCTGCGCGATGTGGGGCGGCACTTCTCGGTCAACCGCATGCTGACCATGGACAGCGTGCGCCTGCGCCTAGACCGTGAGCAGCCGCTCTCATTCCTCGAATTCAACTACATGCTGCTCCAGAGCTACGACTTCCTGGAGCTGAACCGCCGCTACGGCGTCGGCCTGCAGCTCGGCGGGCGCGACCAGTGGGGCAACATCATCATGGGCACCGACCTCGTCCGCCGCGTGGCGGGCCAGGAGGCCTTCGGCGTCACCACGATCCTGCTCACCACCGCCTCCGGCGCCAAGATGGGCAAGACCGCAGCCGGCGCGGTCTGGCTGAACGCCGACCGGCTTTCGCCCTATGACTACTGGCAGTTCTGGCGCAACACCGAGGATGCCGACGTGGCGCGCTTCCTGGCCCTCTTCACCGACCTGCCGATGGCGGAGGTCCGCCGCCTCGGCGCCCTCGCCGGGGCCGAGGTGAACGAGGCCAAGAAGATCCTCGCCACCGAGGCCAGCGCGATCCTGCACGGCCGCGCCGCCGCCGAGGCCGCGGCCGAGACCGCCCGCGCCACCTTCGAGGCCGGCACCCTGGCCGAGGACCTGCCTACGGTCTCTGCCCCGCTGCCCGCCGCGGTTCTGGACCTGCTGGTCGCCGCGGGCTTCGTCGCCAGCAAGGGCGAGGCCCGCCGCCTGGTGCGCGGTGGCGGCGTCCGCCTGAACGACGAACCGGTGGGCGACGAGACCCGCCAGGTCACCGGGGCCGACCTGCGCGACGGCACCGCCAAGCTTTCCGCCGGCCGCAAGAAGCACGCCCTGGTACGGGC
>NZ_BDLP01000584.1:0-1879 GCF_001950415.1 Roseomonas sp. TAS13 | reverse complement strand
TCGCCTTACGGTGGAGCTGTGCGTAGATGTGATCAAGAGACAGGCTCGGGCTGGACCTGCCGGTGCCGGATCACACCACCCTGAGCCGTCGGGGCGACACGCTGGCCATGCCACGGCCCCGCCCTGGCCGCCGGCCGGTGCACCTGATCGTGGACAGCACGGGGCTGAAGCTGTGCGGCCCGGGGGAGTGGCTGGTGGCGAAGCACAGCTGCCGGACCAGGCGCGGATGGCGCAAGCTGCACATCGGGGTGGACGCGGACACCGGCCGGATCGCCGCGGCGCTGCTGACCGCGCACGACGCCGATGACGCCACGCAGGTCGGGCCCTTGCTCGACCAGGTGGCTTGCCCAATCGCCTCCCTCACCGCCGATGGCGCCTATGACCAGGAGAGGGTCTACGCCGAAGTCGCAGCCCGACATCCGGACGCGGCGGTGATCATCCCGCCCCGCGCCAACGCCGTGCCCGGCGACACCGCCGAGACGGCGCCAACCCAGCGCGACCGGCACCTGGACAGCATTGCCCGGCATGGCCGCATGGGTTGGCAGAAGCGATCAGGCTACAACTTTCGTGCCTTGGTCGAGGCCGACATCGGCAGGTTCAAGCGCGTGATCGGCGGCGGGCTCCGTTCCCGCACCGACGGGAGGCGGGCAACCGAGGTGGCGATCGCCGTCGCGGCGCTGAACAGAATGCTCGGGCTCGGACGACCCGACTATGTCCGCATCACCTGATCGAAGCATCTCACCAGCCTGCGGTGTCGGTAGTCCGGATCCGTGCAACACAGTCGTTTCCGGGCCATGCCAGATCCACCGTCACCGGGCAGGATCCGTGGCCTGTGGCAAACCGGAAACAGGATGCGCCGCGAGCAAATCCTGAGACGCCAGCGTATCGAAATAACGCACTCGTTGCCTTGATGAGACAAAGGTTAACGATTACCGCCTTCCCCTGGTCTTGGAGGGGATTTGCCAGACGTGTCCGGAACGCTGCCCACGGTTTCCCTCTTCGTCGCGAAGTCGACACTGACCGAGGGGACCGACACGGCCCTGAATGCGATCGTCACCCGCACGCCGTCCGACCTGACCAGCTCCGTGACCCTGGAGTTCTTCGCGCCCGCCACCCGCAGCCTCGCCGGAGCGGACGACTTCGTCGGTGGCCTCGCTCCGAAGGTGGTGACCTTCGCGCCGGGCGAGACATCCAAGGCGGTGAGCTGGGGTCTCGTCGACGACAATGTCCCGGAGGTGACCGGGGCGGTCGGCCTGTGGCTGCGCAACCCGGTCAACGCCACCGCCGGCACGGACGGCAGCGGAGTGGCGGTGATCATCGTCCAGGACAACGATCCGATCAGCACCCTGAGCATCAGCGCCGTGGGCGCCTCGGCCGTGCGGGAAGGCGATGCCTCGGACCAGGGCGCGCACAAGCTCACCTTCGACATCGTGCGCGAGGGCAACACCTCCTGGCTGGCCACCGCGATGGTCGCGATCGAGGCCGACACCTCGGCAGGCGCGCATCCGGCCTCCTCCAGTGACATCGTGGGCGGCTTCGCCACGCAGCAGGTCTATTTCAACCCGGGCGAGACCCATAGGACCTTCGAGGTCGCCATCGCCGGCGACAGCCTGCTCGAGGGCAACGAGACCTTCGTGGTCCGCATCGTCAGCACGGGGATGCCCTCGGGCACGCCGGGCTTCCTGACCGGGATCGGCACGGCCGCGGTCACCGCGACGATCCTCGACGACGATACGCCGGTCGTGCCGGGCACTGCCGGCAACGACGTCCTGCACCATGCCGACGGCTCCCACATCTACGACGCCGGGGCCGGCTTCGACGTGCTGGACTACGGTGCCGTGGGCCGCCGCGGCCTCGCCGTGACCCGCTCCGCCGAGGG
>NZ_BDLP01000583.1:0-1882 GCF_001950415.1 Roseomonas sp. TAS13 | reverse complement strand
CCGTGCCGGCGCAGCAGGGCGGAAAAGCGCGGGCCGGCGGTCAGCAGCCCGAAGGGCACGGCGAGGGCGAGGCCCAGCAGGAAAGGCAGCCCCCAGAGCAGGGCGCCCAGGGAATGCAGGCCCAGCGCCAGCAGCAGCAGGACGCCCAGCAGCGTATGCGGCCAGAGCCGCCGCAGCGCTTCCCGCAATCGCAGCCCCCGCGCCTCGCGCCGCTGTACCCCCCAGCCGCCCCGGCGCCCGAAGGGCAGGGCGATCAGCACCAGCGCCTTGTTCAGCAGGCTGACCGGGTCGAGCAGGGTGGTGAACAGGATCTCCGCCCCCGCCCCCCGCAGCACGGCGCCCCGCCCCCCATAGGGCGCCGCCCGGCCCGGCCGGGGCAGCAGCTCGGCATAGCCCATCAGCTTCGGCGCATAGGTGCAGAGCCAGGTCGCCCCCAGCAGCAGGGCCAGCGCCGCCCGGGGCGTGGCCTCGCCGCCGCCGGCCGCCACATTGCCCACCGCCGCCACGGCCAGCAGCACCCAGAGAGGCGCCCCGGCGAAGAGCAGGATCGCCTGCAGCAGCTGCCACCGCCCCATGGCCCGCAGGCCGGGGCGGAGGAGCAGGCGCCAGTACTGCATGTTCCCCTCGCCCCAGCGGCTGTCGCGCGCCAGGAAATCCGGCAGGGTCGGCGGATTGCCTTCCAGGCTGCCTTCCTCCACCGGCAGGCACCGCACCTTCCACCCGGCGGCCTGGAGCTGCGCCGCCTCCACCTGATCGTGCGACAGGATGGGCCGCCCATCCGGCAAGGGCGCCAGCCGGGCATGGGCGCGGAAGGGCGCGATCCGCAGCACGGCATTGTGCCCCCAGTAGGGGCCCTCATCCCCCTGCCACCAGGCCTGCCCCGTGGCCCATGCCCGCATCCCCGCCCGCATCCCGAACTGGAACAGCCGGGGAAAGGCCGATTCCGCCGGACGACCGACGATCAGCGGCTGCACGATGGCCAGCCGCGGATCGGCCTCCATGCAGCCGACCAGCCGCAGCACCGCCGGGGCGGTCATCCCGGAATCCGCGTCCAGGCAAAGAAACAGGTCCAGCCCCCCGGCATGGCGGTCCAGGAACTCCATCACGTTCCCGGCCTTGAAGCCGGTATTCTCCCGCCGCCGCCGGTAATGCGCCCGCCCGGGAAAGCGCAGCGCCAGAGCCGCCACGCCCGCCGCCTCCCGCGCCGCCAGCGCATCGTCGCGCGTGTCGGAGAGCAGCCAGAAGGTGAAGCTCCCGCCCGCCCCGGTGGCCTCCAGCCCGGCCAGCAGCCGTTCCACCGGCGGCAGCACAGCCTCCACCGGCTCGTCCCGCACGCAGCAGAGGATGCCTGTCCTGAGTCCGGGCGGTGCCAGGGGCGTATGGACCGGCGCCACACGGAGCTGCGGCATCACCGCCGCCGCCGGATCGCGCGACCCCAGCAGCAAGGCGCCCCCGATCGCCCCGTTCACCGCGCTGAGCGCCGCCCAGGGGAGCAGCCCGAGGAAGGCGGCGAAGCCCAGGATCTCCCACCCCGTCCAGCCGCCCGGCGCCATCGTCCGCCAGGCCAGCCAGGCCAGCAGCAGCCCGGTCAGGGAGCAGAGCAGCCCGAAGCAGAGGCGCCGGAATCGGGGGGAGGGTCGCAGCGTTTCGGTCGGCACGCCCCCTCCTGGCGCAGCCGTTTCTCCCTGGCCAGCCGGCATCGCGGAGGTCATCCCGGCCGGGCGCGTTATTCAGGCGGTGCGTTGCGTCCAGTCCCCGGGGGAGAGGCTCTGCCTCTCCCGCCGGACCCCCTCTCCGCCGGGGACCGAAGCCGGTCCCCGGACCCCGGGCTTGCGTTGGCTCTGCGTGGTGGCCGTCAGCCTGCGGCTCGATCCCTGGGAGC
>NZ_BDLP01000582.1:0-1899 GCF_001950415.1 Roseomonas sp. TAS13 | reverse complement strand
GCGCCAACACGGCAAAGGCCATACCCTCCACGCTGCGGGCCAGGGCGGCGAGGCGGGCGACCCAGATGCCGTGCGATTCCAGCTCGGCCCGGGGCACCTTCTGGGCCAGCAGCCCGGCCAGCGCCTCGGGATCGCCATCCCCGTCGCCCCAGGGGTCGCGCAGATGCACCTCGATCACTCCTGGCAAGGCCAGCGGAAAGGAAGCGGCGGAGGACTGGCCCAGCCAGGGTCGCAGCAGCGCCGCCATCCGCTCCGGGTCCACCGTTTCCGCCGAGGCGACCTCGGGCGAGGCGCGGAGCACCGACAGCGCCGCCGCCATGCGTTCCGGCGTCGGATCGGGCACCTGCGCGGTCACCGCCGCCGCGGCGCCGTATTGCCAGCGCTCTGCCAGCGCCGCGGCGCCATGCGCCCCCGCGAGGGCCAGGGCAGCGAGCAGCGCCATGGCCGCCACCAGCCCGGGCAGCAGCTTGCCCGACAGCGCCCGGCGCAGGCCGAGCGGATCGCGGGAGCGCCGGCGCTCAGCCATGCGGGGCCTCCCCATCCTCATCGAATTCGTCGTCCTCCGGGTCCGAACCCGGCTCCGGCTGCTCGGTCCAGGCGTCGTAGGCGTCCAGCTCGCCCTGATCGTGGCCGGTGAAATGCACCAGCCGCCCGCGCGAGAGGGTCATCACCGGGGCTGGGAAAGCCTCCACCAACTCCTGGGAATGGGTCGCCACCACCACGGTGGTGCCCAGGCGGTTCATCTCGTTCAGCAGGGCCAGGGTGCGGTGTGCCTGGCGCGGGTCGAGATTGCCGGTCGGCTCGTCGGCCACCAGCAGCTCCGGCCGCGCCACCACCGCCCGGGCGATGGCCACGCGCTGCTGCTCGCCGCCGGAAAGCTGCTGCGGCAGCGAATCCGTCCGGTGGCCGAGCCCGACCCAACGCAGAATCTCGGTCACATCGGCCCGCAGCGAGGATTCGGAACGGCCGGCCAGCCGCAGCGGCAGGGCCACGTTGTCGAAGGCGCTCAGATAGGGGAGCAGCCGGTAGTCCTGGAAGACCGAGCCGATTCGGCGCCGCAGGGCGGGCAGGGCGGTGCGGCGGGCACGCGACAGTCGCACGCCCAGGATCTCGACCTCCCCCTCGCTGGGGCGCAGCCCGCATTGCATGAGGCGGAGGAGGGTCGTCTTTCCCGCCCCCGATTCGCCGGTCAGCCAGGTGAAGGAGCCCGCGGGCAGGAAGAAACGCAGACCATGCAGGGCCTCCTTTCCGGTTCCTCCATTCGGGTCCGGGTAGCGGAGGGTCGCATCACTGAAGCGCACCATGGGGGCAGGGTGTGCCACGCGTGCCCGCATGAGGCTAGGATCGCTCCGAGGGAGTTCGCATGCGTATCGTTTGTCCCGGCTGCGAGGCGGCCTACGAGGTGCCGGAGGCGATGCTGTCGCCCGGACGTACGGTGCGCTGCGCCCGTTGCGGCCGGGGCTGGATCCCCTTGCCGGAGCAGGGCCGGGCCGTCTCGCCGGAGGAAGACCCCTTGGCCGAGCCTCCGGCCGGGCAGCTTCCGGCGGAGGCGGGCGATCCGGACACGGCCGTTGTGGCCGGACCCGCGGAGGCTCGGCCTGAAGGCTGCGGGCCGCTGGAGGAGCCGGCCGGCGACGGATCGATCCACGCTGCCGAGGCGCCTGCCCCGGATCTGCCCGCCATGGCCCTGGAGGCGGACCACGCCACGACCCCGAAGGAGCCGCTCTCCCATCCGGTGGAACGGGAACATGGTTTTCCCCCGGCGGAAACACGGGAACGCCCGCCGCGCGAGGGGATCGTGGTCCCGCCGCGCGCTGTTCCGCCCGTCGCGCGGCCGGAGCGCGGTCCCAGCCTGACCCCTGTCTCTTGATCACATCTACGCACAGCTCCACCGTAAGG
>NZ_BDLP01000581.1:0-1919 GCF_001950415.1 Roseomonas sp. TAS13 | reverse complement strand
CCACCGGCCGGGGCGCCGGCCGCTCGCCGACCTGCTGACCGCGATCCGCCTTGGCGTGACGGTGGACCGGCTCGGCGAGCACGCCCTGGCCAATGCCGAGGCGCATCTGAAGCCGCGGGCCGAGATGCGGCGCCTCTTCGGCCGCTGGCCGGAGGCGGTGGCGAACACCGCCCGCGTGCTCGATGCCTGCCGCTTCTCGCTGCGCGAACTGCGCTACGAATATCCCGAGGAGATCCTGGAGCCTGGCCTCACCGCGCAGCAGACGCTGGAGCGGCGCGTCGCCGAAGCCTGCCGCACGCACTGGCCGGGAGGCGTGCCGGAGAAGGTGGCGCGGCAGATCGAGGCCGAGATGCGGCTGATCGCGACCAAGGACTACGCCCCTTATTTCCTTACCGTGGACGAGATCGTCCGCTTCGCCAACGGGCGGGGCATCCTCTGCCAGGGGCGCGGCTCGGCGGCGAATTCCGCCGTTTGCTACGTGCTGGGCATCACCGCCGTGCCGCCGGACAAGCACGACCTGCTCTTCGCACGCTTCCTGTCCGAGGCCCGCGACGAGCCGCCCGATATCGACGTGGATTTCGAGCATGAGCGGCGCGAGGAGGTGATCCAGCACATCTACGACCGCTATGGCCGCGACCGCGCCGCCATCGCCGCCACGCTCAGCCGCTTCCGCGCGCGCGGCGCGATCCGCGAGGCGGGCAAGGCGATGGGGCTCAGCGAGGACATCACCGCGCGGCTGGCGAAGGGGGCCTGGGGGTTGGAACAGGCGAGCTTCGCCGAGATCGCGCGCGAGCAGGGGCTGGAGCCGGAGGCCGACCGCCGCCTGGCCTGGGCGCTGCAACTGGCCGGGGAGCTGGTCGGCTTCCCGCGGCATCTCTCCACCCATGTCGGCGGCTTCGTCATCACGAAGGGGCCGCTGACCGAGCTCGCCGTGGTGACGCGCGCCGCCATGGAGGGGCGCACCACGCTGGAATGGGACAAGGACGACATCGAGGTGCTGCGCATCCTGAAGGTGGATGTGCTGGGCCTGGGGATGCTGTCCTGCCTGCGCCGCGCCTTCGCGCTGATCGAGGCGGGCGGCGGGCCGAGGCTGGACCTGAAACACGTGCCGCAGGACTGCGCCGAGACCTATGCGATGCTATCCCGGGCGGATTCCGTCGGCGTCTTCCAGGTGGAAAGCCGGGCGCAGATGAACATGCTGCCGCGCCTGCGCCCCAGGGAGTTCTACGACCTGGTGATCGAGGTGGCGATCGTGCGGCCCGGCCCGATCCAGGGCGACATGGTGCATCCCTATCTGCACCGCCGCGCCAACCCGCAGGACGTGACCTATCCCTCCGAGGAGCTGAGGGGCGTCCTGCACAAGACCCTCGGCGTGCCGCTTTTCCAGGAACAGGCGATGCAGCTCGCCATCACCGCCGCCGGGTTCAGCGAGGCCAGGGCCGACCAGCTCCGCCGCGCCATGGGCACCTTCAAGGGCCAGGGACAGGTGGAGCAGTTCCGCGCCGAGTTCACCGAGGGCATGGTTGCGCGTGGCTACGAGCGTGATTTCGCCGAGCGCTGCTTCCGGCAGATCGAGGGTTTCGGCTCCTATGGCTTTCCGGAAAGCCATGCCGCCTCCTTCGCCCAGCTCGTCTATACCTCCGCCTGGATCAAGCGGCACCATCCGGCGGCCTTCGCCTGTTCCCTGCTGAACAGCCAGCCCATGGGCTTCTACGCCCCGGCGCAGCTTGTCCGCGATGCGCGGGAGCATGGCGTGCGCGTGCGGCCGGTGGATGTGCATCACAGCGGCTGGGATTGCGCGCTGGAGCCCGATCCCGGCAGCGTCGGCGGCCTCGCGCTGCGGCTGGGGCTCCGCCTGGTGCAGGGGCTGAACGCGGAGGCCGCCGGGCGGCTGCTGGCCACGCGCCCCTTCCGCGACA
>NZ_BDLP01000580.1:0-1935 GCF_001950415.1 Roseomonas sp. TAS13 | reverse complement strand
TCGCCTTACGGTGGAGCTGTGCGTAGATGTGATCAAGAGACAGCCGGAATGGGAGGGGCTGCCGCCGAAGAGCTTCTTCAGGAGCCGCGTGCTGCACGATATCGGCAGCGCCTACTACGCCCATCCCACCGCCTGGAGCGAGATCGGCTTCGGCGGCCCGGCCTCGCCGCGCGGCTATGTCCGCATGGACGAGAACCGCCGCGACCCCTGGGAAGCGGTGGAGCATCGCCATGACCGCTGACGCCGCCACCGAGACCCGCGCCCGCGACCACCGTGCGCCGGATGTGATGCGCCCCGGCGCCTGGGTGCCGATGCGGCAATACGCCGACAGCGACACGGTGGACTTCGCCATCGTCGGCACCGGGGCGGGCGGCGGCACGCTGGCCTGCCGGCTGGCCGAGGCCGGATTTTCCGTGGTCGCCTTCGATGTCGGCCCCTACTGGCGCCCGCTGGAGGAATTCGCCTCGGATGAACGTTCCCAGGGCAAGCTCTACTGGCTTGACGAGCGGATCTGCGACGGCGACGACCCGCTGGAGCTCGGCGCCAACAACAGCGGACAGGCGGTGGGCGGCAGCACGGTGCACTTCGCCATGGTGTCGCTGCGCTTCCGCCCCGAATGGTTCAAGGCCCGCTCGAAGCTCGGCTATGGCGAGGACTGGCCGGTCGATTGGCGCGAGATGTGGCGCTACTACGACGAGGTCGAGGATTCGCTGAAGATCTCCGGCCCGGTGCGCTATCCCTGGGGGCCGCACCGCCGCCGCTCGCCCTATCGCGCCCATCCGATGAACGCCGCCGCCAATGTGCTGGCGCGCGGGGCGGAGAAGCTGGGCATCGCCTGGGCGCCGACGCCGCTCGCCACCGTCTCGGCACCGCGCGGGCTGGCGCATCCCTGCGTCTATCGCGGCTTCTGCGTGTCCGGCTGCTCCACCAATGCCAAGCAGAGCGTGCTGGTCACCTGGCTGCCCCGCGCGCTGGCGGCGGGGGCGGAGATCCGCGACCTTGCCATGGCGGGGCGGATCGAGGTGGGGCCGGACGACCGCGCCACCGGCCTGCACTACCACCGGGACGGGGCCTGGCGCTTCCAGAAGGCGCGCAACGTCGTGGTGGCGGGTTATGCCATCGAGACGCCGCGCCTGCTGCTGAACTCGGCCAATGCCCGCTTTCCCGACGGCCTGGCCAACCGCTCCGGCCTCGTCGGGCGCAACCTGATGGTGCACGGCAATCTCGGCGTCTTCGGGCGGATGGAGGACGAGATCCGCTGGTACAAGGGGCCGCCCTCCCTCTCCGTCACGGAGCATTGGAACTACACCGACGAAGGCAAGGACTTCCCGGGCGGCTATTCCTACATGAGCCAGGGGCCGTTGCCGGTCTCCTGGGTCAACACGGTGACCAGCAGCCTGGGCCTCTGGGGCGAGGAACTGCGCCTGCGCATGACCGACTACAACCACCAGGCCGGGCTGAAGATCGTGGGCGAAAGCCTGCCGCAACCGCGCAACCGCGTCACCCTGGCGGAGGAGAAGGACCGCTTCGGCCTGCCGGTGGCGCGCGTGACGCATTCCTTCGGCGAGGAGGACCGGCGGCTGCACCGGCACGCGGCGGATTTCATGCGGCGTCACCTGGAGGCCGCCGGGGGCCGCGACATCTTCACCGAGCCGGGCGACACGGCCCATCTCATGGGCACCTGCCGCATGGGAACGGACCCGGAGCGCAGCGTGACCGATGCCGACGGCCGGTGCTGGGACATCCGCAACCTGTGGATCTGCGACAGCTCGCTTTTCCCCACCAGCGGCGGTGTGAACCCCTCTCTGACCATCCAGGCCCTGGCCTGCCGCATGGCGGACCGCATCCGCGCCATGGCACGCCTGGAGCGCGGCTGATACGGGCCGGGGGGCCGAATCCTGCGCGCTCCGCCTTGGGGGCAAGGCGCTGCCTCGC
>NZ_BDLP01000579.1:0-1937 GCF_001950415.1 Roseomonas sp. TAS13 | reverse complement strand
GCTCGCCCGCTACCGACGCCTGACCATCCGCTACGAGCGCCGCGCCGACATCCACCTCGCCTTCACCACACTCGCCTGCGCCCTCGTCTGCCTCGGCCAGATTAGGCGGTTCTGTTAGGCGCTCTAAAGGGCACCCTCGGCGGCGCCCTCTTCGCTGTGCTCTGCGGCTGCGGTCACAACATCCGCAAGATCCTCGCCCACCTCAGGGCTCTCTTGGCCGCCATCCTCGCTAGCCTCATCGACGCAATCGCCCAACCGGACCGTCATCCAGTTACAGCCCAAGCAGCCTGAACAGGTTATTCAAGGCCGACTCCGTATAAGTGCTTCAATCCGACTGAAAACACCTATAGATATAGCGTTTTCTTATTTCAAATCAGCAAGTTTATACTCATTTAATAATGATCATGATAGCTGCAAGCCCGAGAAGCCCAACAAAGAAACCGACCTGACGCCAGATTGAAGGCCTTAAACCTAGGGTTTGCGCACGCCGTACGGACGAATCTTGATTCCAATACAGGAAGCAGCCAGAAACTGCAACTGTTGCAATAATGGCCACCAGGAAAGATCCTGAGTTCGAGTTGCTCGACCCTTCAATCATGCTGGATAGCAAAGCTAAATTTAGCACTGCGATAACCAGGGCAATCATCAAACCTTGAAATATATAAAATAACGATCGAATTAAGTGTGCGACTAACACCGGGATCGCAACAGTTTGGTCATTTATCATCTGTGTGTCCTTTCGCTTAATGTATGTAGTAGATTTACCGCATGCTGAAACTATATTTCTCCTCTCACATATAATTTATAGTATAGGTTAGAATGTTCTAGTTCCGCGCTAAAGAGTTACGTAGCGCCGCATTGCATCATATCAAAAAAACTGCATCCGTAGTCTATTTCACATGCTAGACCCTGTAAACATCAAAGAAATTTTAAAACGATTAATATGATCAATTTTTATCACAATGACGCCAACTTATCTGAAATCTGCTAAATTCCCAAATAATGATCTTAGTAGATT
This sequence comes from Roseomonas sp. TAS13, assembly GCF_001950415.1. Lineage (NCBI taxonomy): Bacteria > Pseudomonadati > Pseudomonadota > Alphaproteobacteria > Acetobacterales > Roseomonadaceae > Roseomonas > Roseomonas sp. TAS13. The sequence continues at coordinate 919 of NZ_BDLP01000579.1, read as the reverse complement.
GCTATCCAGTAGAAAATCTTTCTTTAAATCTATTCATGGTTGAAAGCATTAAAATTAGTTGTTTTTTGTTGCAAACAGGAGCCAAAGAAATAAACTGACGCGATCAATATCAGTGAAGTGCCATGATGGATGATGAATTTGACCCTTTGACAGAGGAAGAAGCTCGCGAAAGTTTGGCAATATGGCGAGAGCGGGATTGGCGGATTGCGCAGCACGTAGCCAAGTTAAAACTTTCTATTAGGCGCAAACCAAATTTTGTTAAACGGGTTAACCTGATGTACGCTACCGTGCATGCTTATTACATCGACCATCGATTGGAGGATGCTAAAAAGCGGGTTAAATAATTTGCTCGAGCAACTATCCCCAAAGGGCTTCCGACTTCAAATCGAAATCAGGCTGTACGGTGAGAACGCGGTGTTCCGGCCGTTCTGGATTGGTCCGAAATTTCTGACGCCGTAGCCGGACGATTTGACACTCAATCTGTGTCAACTCACGATCGGTTTTCGCGAAGCCGGGCATTCTCAGGGATACTTCCTGTGCTTTCGGATTGCTCTTCCAGTTTGGCTACGGTCGGTGTCAATGGAACCAACGGAAAGCGTGGAGGTGTCATCCTCCTTGGGCTTCATCCTGACCGATCTGGATTTCCGACGATCTCGGAACCTGTATAGTCGGCCACACTACACGACGCTGGTTCTGAACGACCTGTATTTGGCTTGAGCCCAGATATGTTGCCAAAGGTCTTGGGCGGCGCCTGGCTGTGTGAGGATCCAATGCCGGAGTATGTCGAAGCCAGTGCGGAACCAGGACTTTCGCCGGTAGCCATGACCTGCCGTTTCAATGTTGGTCCGGCCTTTGCTCCGTGATGCGCAGGCATGAGCCCATGCCAGAGCCAGCGTGACCATGGCGACAAGCAGGTGCA
>NZ_BDLP01000578.1:0-1944 GCF_001950415.1 Roseomonas sp. TAS13 | reverse complement strand
GCAGCGCCACGGCGATGCCGGCGCGCAGCGCCGGGCGGACCAGCCCGCGCCGGCGCCGCAGCCAGAGGCGCAGGCCGGAGGGGCGCTGCGGCTCACGCGGCATGGCGCAGCCCGCCAGGGGGAACCCTACTCGGAGGCATCCCGTCGTGGCGGGCCTGGGAGACGATCCAGTCGCAGAGCTCGGGGAAGGCGATGCCGAGATGCGCCGCCTGTTCCGGCACTAGCGAGGTGGGCGTCATGCCGGGCTGAGTGTTGACCTCCAGCAGAACGAGGCGGCCCTCGCCCTCTCCGGTGTCGTCGTAGCGGAAGTCGGAGCGCGAGACGCCGCGGCAGCCGAGCGCCCGGTGGGCGTCCAGCGCCACCTCCAGCGCCCGGGCGCGGATCGCCGGCGGCACCGGGGCGGGCAGCGTGTGGCGGGAGCCGCCATCGGCGTACTTGGAGTCGTAGTCGTAAAACTCGCCGGCCTCGGCGTTGATCTCGGTGACTTCCAGCGCGCGGTCGCCCATCACCGCGACGGTCAGCTCGCGGCCGGGGATATAGGGCTCGGCCATGATGGTGCCGTAGCGCCAGGTCCGGGCGATCTCGGCGCGGCGGTTGTCGCCGCCCTTGATGATGTGCACGCCGACCGAGGAGCCTTCCTCCACCGGCTTGATGACATAGGGCGTGGGGAGGGGATCGGCCTCCTCCAGCTCCGCCGCCTCGATCAGCCGGTGCGGCGCCACGGGCAGGCCGGCGGCGGTGAAGGCGGCCTTGGCGGTGGCCTTGTTCATCGCCATCGCCGAGGCGCGTACCCCCGAATGCGTGTAGGGGATGCCGAGCCAGTCCAGGATGCCCTGGACGCAGCCATCCTCGCCGAAGCGCCCGTGCAGGGCGTTGAACACCACATCGGGCTTCGCGTCCCGCAGCGCCTGGATCAGCGCGGCGGGGTCCTGGCCCACCTCGATGCGGGTGACCTCGTGCCCCGCCTTTTCCAGCGCGGCGGCGCATTGCGTGCCGGAGGACAAAGAGACCTCCCGCTCCGCCGAAATTCCCCCCAGAAGGACGGCGACGCGTGTCATTGAGCGAACTCCCCCATTCGCTTGATCTCCCATTCCAGCCCCACGCCGGAATGGGCCAGGACCCGGGCACGCACCATCTCGCCCAGTTCCTCGATCTCGGCGGCGGTGGCGCCGCCGAGGTTCAGCAGGAAATTGCAGTGTTTCTCGCTGACCTGCGCCGCCCCATGGCGCAGGCCGCGGCAGCCGGCCGCATCGATCAGCGCCCAGGCCTTGTGCCCCGGCGGGTTCTTGAAGGTGCTGCCCCCGGTGCGGGCGCGCACGGGCTGGCTGGCCTCGCGGCTCTCGCGGATCTCCCCCATGCGGGTGGCAATAGCAGACCGGTCGCCGGGCGTGGCGTGGAATCGTGCGCGCGTGACGACCGCGCCGGGCGGCAGGGCGGCGCGGCGATAGCGAAAGCCGAGTTCCGTCGCGGGCAGGCGCCGCAGCCCTTCCGGCGTCGCGATCTCTGCCCAGTCCAGCACGTCCTTCACCTCGGCCCCATAGGCGCCGGCATTCATCGCCACGGCGCCGCCGACACTGCCCGGGATGCCGCAAAGGAATTCGAGGCCCGCGAGCCCGGCGGCGGCGGCGTGTTCCGCCAGGGTCACGTCCAGCACCGCGGCGCCGGCCACGATCCCGTCCACCTGCACCACCACCTCGGAAAACCCGCGGGCGAGGCGCAGCACCACGCCGCGCAGCCCGCCGTCGCGCAGGATCAGGTTGGAGGCGGCGCCGATCGCGGCCAGCGGCACCCCGGCGGGCTTGGCGCGCAGCAGGGCGAGAAGGTCCTCCGCATCCGCCGGGCGAACCAGGAACTCCGCCGGGCCGCCGACGCGGAACCAGCTCTGCGGGCCCAGCACCGCCCCTGTCTCTTGATCACATCTACGCACAGCTCCACCGTAAGGCC
>NZ_BDLP01000577.1:0-1956 GCF_001950415.1 Roseomonas sp. TAS13 | reverse complement strand
GAAGGCCCGTCACCCTCATTCCCGTGCGGGCGAACCGTCCTGGCGGCGCCTGGCTCCGCGCCATGCGCGCCCTGCGGCTGGCGGATGCCGGGCAGGCGGCCCCGCCCTGGCTGCGTATCCCCGGCCGGGCCTGGGGCGGGCTGGTGCGGCGCGGCTGGGCCGGCTGGCCGCGCGACCTGTGGTTCTTCTGGCAGGGTCTGGAGCATCACCGGCTCACGGAAGGAAGATCCCCGCCGCCGCCTGTGGCCGCGGCGGCGGTGGAGCGCATCAGGCCGCTGCTGCCGGCAGGGGCCGGGGGAACTGGCCCCGGCAGCGATCCGCGAGCGCCAGGGCATCCGGGCGGATATGCTTCTCCCTGATCCCGTGCTCCACCTCCGTGCGGGTGACCGATCCCTCGTCCAGGCATTCCGCCAGCATGGCGAAGAAGAAGGCCTCCTGCCGCTTGTCCGGATGCGGCTTGTAGCGGGCCTGGGAGGTCCAGAGCCGCAGGATGGGCCGCACCACCGCCGCCGGGATCGGCCCGAAGCCGCGCTCGCGCAGGGTGAAGTCCACCTTCAGCCCCGTCTTCCAGGGCTGCGTCCGCCGCTTGGTGGTATGCAGCAGCCGCGTGTCGGGGCCCATCCGGTCGAAATCGTTCCAGACCGTCTCCAGCAGCCCGATGGTCTCGCGCTTCTCCCGCCGCAGCTCGATCATCTCCACATAGTCCAGCCGCTTCGCGAAGAGGTCCTCCAGCATCGGCCCGAAGCGCCAGTGCGGCAGCAGCGCGCAGTCCAGCAGCATCACGCTGGTGGCGAGATAGTCCGGCGCGCCGTTGTGCCCGGGCCGCGCCCGGCACCATATGGCCTTGCCCTCGCGGTCACGGGCGAAGAGCTCGCCCACATCGCCCACCGCGAAGACGTCGGGGTCCACCACCAGCGCCACGCCCCGGTGCCCCATGGCATCGGGCACGGCGAAGCGGAGAGGGGTAAAGGATTGCAGGTCATCCATACGCCAGGTGCGGCTGTGCCCGGCGCGGAGGAAGCTCCGCCCCTCGGCGGCACGGAGCGGGGCGGAATGCTCCGCCTCCAGCAGCCGCACCTCGAAGCCGTCGGGCTGCCGGGCGTTGCGGCGGAAGGAATGCGCCGAGACCAGCGCCCCAAGCCGCTGCTTGGCGTTGGTGTGGATGAAGACGACCGGACGGCCGGTCGCATGGTCGGAAGGCGTGGCGGACTGGGTCATCCGTTCCTCCGTGGCCGCCGCGCGGCCACGCTGGTGCTGCTGATATTGCCCCTGCTGGCGGGTTGCGCCGGGGAGGGGGCGGCGCCGCAGAGTCCGGCCGCGCCGGAGGCATTGGCACGGTTCAACGGCCTGTACCAGGGCCAGCAGATCCCGGTCGGCACGGCGGCGAACTGCCGCAAGGAGCCCCACACCGTCTGGTTCCGCATCCGGGACGGGCTGGTGGAACTGCGGACCTCGCGCCATCGCCATTCCGCCGTGCAGCGTCCCGTCATGACAGGCACCGTGACACCGCATGGCGAGATCGCGCTGGACCGTGACGGATCGGAGCGCCGGGCCGCGGGGCGGATCGCCGGCGACCGGCTGAGCGCGGCGGAAATCCCCACCGTCAATGCCGCGCAGACGGGGGACGGTTGCAGCTATCGCTACGAGGCGGCGCGCATGGGCGGCGGGGCGTCATAGGGGCCGGCCCGGGTTCAGCCCGGCGCCGGGGCGAGGCCGAGGCTGGCCCACCAGGCCAGCGTGTCCCGCAACCCCTCCTCGAAGCCGATGCGGGGTGCCCAGACCGCTTCCGGCAGTTGCCGCTCCGCACCGGAGCCCCAGTCCCGGTGCAGGATCTCCCGCGCCTTGCCGAGGCCGAAGAGCCCGCTGCGCCCGGTCAGCCGGGCCCAGCCATCCGCCGCCACACCCGCCGCCAGCATGGCCGCGTCCGGCACCTCCAGGAAGCGCGGCCGTTGCCGC
>NZ_BDLP01000576.1:0-1963 GCF_001950415.1 Roseomonas sp. TAS13 | reverse complement strand
GCCGCTCAACCGGCCTCGATCAGCGTCCGGGCCGCCGCTCCCACGTCCGGCTGGCGCAGCAGGTGCTCCCCGACCAGAAGGCAGCGCGCCCCGGCCTCGGCCATGCGGCGGACGTCCTCGGGCGTGCGGATACCGCTCTCGCCCACGGGGATGCGGTCGGCGGGGATCAGCGGGGCGAGGCGCTCGGTCACCGCGATATCCGTCCGCAGCGTGCGCAGGTCGCGGTTGTTCACCCCGATCAGCCGCGTCTCCAGCCCCAGCGCGCGGTCCAGCTCGCGCTCGTCATGCACCTCGGCCAGCACGGACATGTCCAGGCTGCGCGCCGTGTCCTCCAGCGCATGCGCCTGCTCGTCGGTGATAGCGGCCATGATCAGCAGGATGCAGTCGGCCCCGGCGGCCCGGGCCTCGAAGACCTGGTAGGGGTCGAGCATGAAGTCCTTGCGCAGCACCGGCAACTCGCAGGCGGCGCGGGCTTCGGCGAGGTATTCGAGCGAGCCGCCGAAATGCGGCGCGTCGGTCAGCACGGACAGGCAGGCGGCGCCCGCATCGCAATAGGCCCGGGCCAGCTTCGCCGGGGAAAAGTCCTGGCGGATCAGCCCGCCAGAGGGGGAGGAACGCTTGATCTCGGCGATCAGGCCCGTGCGGCCCTCGCCCAGGAACTTGCACAGCGCCCCGGTGAAGGAACGCGGCGCCGGGGCCGCGGTGGCGCGCCGTTCCATCTCGGACCGGGAGATCTCGTGCATCCGCGCCTGCACCTCCACGGCCTTCTCGGCCATGATCCGGGCGAGGATGTCGGGCATGTCGCGGTTGGCGGCACTCCGGGTCTCGGGAGCCGCGAGCGTTGAGGCTTGGTCCATGGAACGGTTCCTGCGGCGTGTGACGCCGCCTCGTCAAGCTTCGGCCGCCGCTCCGGGTTGCATGTGCCGGAGGGGCCGGGGGGTGGTCAGGATGCGGTGGCGGTGCGAAGACGTTCCAGCACGCCGCGCGCGGCGCCCTGGTCGATGGATGCGGCGGCCATCCGGGCCGCCTCGCGCAGATCGTCGCTCCGGCCCGCCACCACAAGGGCCGCGGCCGCGTTCAGCACCACGCAGTCGCGATAAGGGCTGGCGACACCGTCCAGCAGCGCCAGCAGCGCCGCGGCGTTGCGCTCCGGATCGCTGCCGCGCAGGGACTCCACGGGGGAGACCGGCAGGCCCACATCCCCCGGCGAGACGGTGAATTCCCGCAGGTGCCCGTCGCGCAGCTCCACCACCTGGCTGGGGCCGCTGACGGTTAGCTCGTCCAGCCCCTGCCCATGCACCAGCCAGGCGCGCTCGCTGCCCAGGCGGCCCAGGGCCTCGGCCATCGGGCGCAGCCATTGCGGGGCGAAGGCGCCCGTCATCTGGCGCGTCACGCCGCCCGGATTGGCCATCGGCCCCAGCAGGTTGAAGATGGTGCGGGTGCCGAGCTCCACGCGCGGCCCGGCGGCGTGGCGCAGGGCGGCGTGGTGGCGCTGCGCCATCAGGAAGACCATCCCGGCCTCGCGGATCACCGCCGGGATGCGCTCGAAGGGGATGTCGAGGTTGACCCCCAGCGCCGCGAAGGCATCCGCCGTGCCGGAGCGTGAGGACTGGGCCTTGTTGCCGTGCTTGGCCACCGGCACGCCGCAGCCCGCGACCACCATGGCGGCGGCGGTGGAGATGTTCAGCGTCCCCGCGCCGTCGCCGCCCGTGCCGACGATGTCCACCGCGCCGGGCGGCACCTCGGCGGGCACCATGCGGGCGCGCATGGCGCGGACCGCGCCGGTCATCTCCGCCACCGTCTCGCCGCGGAGCCGCATGGCCATCACCAGCCCGGCGATCTGCGCCGGGGTGGCCTCGCCGTTCATGATGATGCCGAAGGCCCGCTCCGCCTCGCCCTCGTCCAGCGTCTCGCCCTGGGCAACGCGCGCCAGCACCGGCTTGAGGGAGGTCTCGCTCATGGC
>NZ_BDLP01000575.1:0-1965 GCF_001950415.1 Roseomonas sp. TAS13 | reverse complement strand
GCACGGCGGCGCGGCGCAGGCCGGTCCCGGCCTCCGCCTCCCCGGGTGGGGGCGGCGCGTCCAGCTCCTCGGGCAGGCCGGTGCTGTCGGGCGTGGTGCTGGGATAGAGGGAGGGCGCGTGTCCCGGCGCCAGGGACGCCGTCAGGCGGTGGGCGATCTGCCGGGCGGAAAGGGAGGGCGGAAGCGGGGCCGGCAGGCCGGGCGGGCCGTCGCGCATCACCCGGCGGGGCTGTCCTCGTCCCAGACATCCTCCAGGTCGCCGGCTTCCTCCTCCGGATGGTCGCCCACCGGAAAGAACATGCCCTTGCTCCAGACGCCAAGCACGCGGCGGCCGTCGATCACCTCGGTCTCGGCCAGGGCGACCATCTCGTAGAAGACGGGGCGGCTGATCCGGGCCTCCAGCCCGGGGCGGATCAGCACATAGGGGCTGGGCTCGCCGGTTTCCGGGTCGGTCTCCACCCGGATCGGGTGCTCCGGCCCGGCGGTCACCACCTCGTCCAGGTTGGTGCGGAAGCTCACGCATTGCAGCTTCACGCCGTGGCCTTCGCAGTCACAGTCCCGCCAGCACATCTCGACCGCCACGAAAGGGGCGTCGTCCACCGCGATCCGCCCGCGCTCGGCGGGGGTCTCCAGGACATAGCCGCCATCGGGCAGGCGCTTGAGAACGCTGGCGAAAAGGCAGACCAGCTCCTTCCGCCCGATGGGCGATCCGCGATAATGCCAGGTGCCGTCGCGGGCGATCCTCATGTCGAAATCGCCGCAATCCCGCTTACGGAATGTCACCGGGGGTAGCGGTTTCGTTGTTTCCTCGCGCGCCGCTAGGGTCATAGGCTGATCCATGCCGTGACGACTGAACATCCACAGCCGGGAAGGTCCGTCCAACCTTGCCCGACGGGGATGCATATAGGGAGAGGGGAAGGCATGGTGGAAGTGGTGCTCGGCGATCCCCGCTCGCAAAATGGCGAGGACAGCGCCGCGCTGATGGCGCAGGCGGAAATGCTGGCCGACCGGCTGGGCCGGGCGCGCGACGCCGTGGGGCGCGTGATCCTGGGCCAGGAACAGGTGGTGGAGCAGGTGCTGACCAGCCTGGTCTCCGGCGGCCATGTGCTGCTGGTGGGCGTGCCGGGGCTCGGCAAGACCAGGCTGGTGGAAACCCTGGCCACCGTCCTGGGCATGGATGCCCGCCGGGTGCAGTTCACCCCGGACCTGATGCCGGCCGATATCCTGGGCTCCGAGGTGCTGGAGGAATCCCACGAGGGGGAGAGCCGCGGCCGCCGCGCCTTCCGCTTCATCCGGGGACCGGTCTTCTGCCAGCTTCTGATGGCCGACGAGATCAACCGCGCCTCGCCCCGCACGCAATCCGCCCTGCTCCAGGCGATGCAGGAGCGCAAGGTGGCCGTGGCCGGGGAGGTGATGGACCTGCCATCGCCCTTCCACGTCCTGGCCACGCAGAACCCGATCGAGCAGGAGGGCACCTATCCCCTGCCGGAAGCGCAACTCGACCGCTTCCTGATGGAGGTCGAGGTCGGCTACCCCGACGCCGCCGCCGAGCGCGCCATGCTGCTCGCCACCACCGGTGCGGCGGAGGAGAAGGCGGTGGCCGTTCTCTCGCCCGGCGAGCTGCTGGCCGCCCAGGCGCTGGTGCGGCGCATCCCCGTGGGCGAGAAGGTGCTGGACGCCATCCTGGCGCTGGTGCGCGGCGCCCGCCCCGGCCCCGAGGGCGGCGAGGCCAGCCGCCATCTCGCCTATGGCCCCGGCCCGCGCGCTGCCCAGGCGCTGATGCTGGCCACCCGCGCCCGGGCGCTGCTGGACGGGCGGCTTTCCCCCTCGCTGGACGACGTGGCGGCGCTCTGCGAGCCGGTGCTGCGGCACCGCCTCGCGCTGAGCTTCGCCGCGCGGGCGGACGGGGTGCGGCTGCCGGAGGTGATCGCCGCCCTGCGCGGCGGGATCGGCTGACCGGGTGGC
>NZ_BDLP01000574.1:0-1969 GCF_001950415.1 Roseomonas sp. TAS13 | reverse complement strand
GGTTCGGTGCGAACGGCGCCGGCAATCAGCGCGCATAGGCAGAGTTTTTCGGGGGCGGGCCTGTGTTCAGGATGAACACAGGCCCGCCTCTCACTCGGCAGCCATCAAATGCGGCCCGCTGCCTGATCCCTCGTCCTGAGTGCCCTGCCGCTGGTTCTCGATGTCGCGCAGGATGATTCCGAGCCCGGTGCCGTTGGTCAGTTCGGTGGCAAGTTCATCGAGCACGCCCAACACGGCGCCGTCCTCCTTCTCGCCGCGCTTGAGCCTGTTGTCCTTGCGCTCGGTGATCTCCTTCTCGGCCGAGCCGTAAGGGAACACCTTGGACAACCGCCGGAGTGCTTCGCTGAAGCCGAGACGGGCATAGAGCCGGTTGCGCAAGGCACTGTCGCCTGGTGTGGTGCTCAGCGCCCATAGTTCCACCGGCCCGAGGCTGTTGATGAGCAACTGCTCCCAGCGGTCGGCATCCACGGCGAACTGCGCGACGAAGGGCGCACCGCCCGGTCCAGGGCCGCTCAGGGTGTGGCGCACATTCGCCGCGCTGGCCTCGCCGAGGTCGAAGCGCTTGATGATCTCCTCGGCCTCCCGGGCGTCACCCGCCTTGAGGATGAACCGTCCGGTCGACTGGCTGATGATCGCCTGCCCCATGTCCGTCAGCCGCTGGCTCGCGAAACCCAGCTGGACGTTGTGCTTCGGTCCCTCGCGCATGTCGCGCTCGGCCTGGGCCTGGACCTGGGGGCTGTTCTGGGTGCGGTGCCATTCGTCGAAGTCCAGGCGCTTGATGGTCTCCATCGCCTCCTGAAAGCGCAGGCGATGGAAGGGCCGCATCGGCTCGGGGACATGGGCCAGGTGGTCGACATGGAGAAAGAAATTCCGGCCCAGGATGTGCCGAGCCATCATGTACATCATCTCGGTCTGCCGGTCGGCTGCGGCCGAGCCGGTCGGCGCCACGGCGGCGAGGTCGATGACGATGACCCGCGCCGGCCCGAAGTCGAGCCGGGTCGGCTCGCTGAGCGTCGGGTATTTGCGGATGAAGTCGTAGATGTAGCGCTCGAACAGCTGTCCCAGGTCCTCGTGGGTGGCCGCGATCTTGAGGCCGTTGAAGCTGTCGCGGACCTGGTCGGTCCGTACCGCGCTGATGAGGTCCTGGATGGTCGGCACCGCGTGACGCTGCGCCACCTCGGCCCAGCGGTGCTCGCCCGCCTCGATCAGCGCGTTCACCACGTCGCGCCACCAGGGGTCCTCGTGCTGCAGTCGGATGCGGTGCCGGTGCAGGGCCGCGTCCACCGCCGGCTCGACGCCCTCGTGGTAGCGCTTCGGGGAGCCGCCCTGGACGGCGGTGCAGAGGCGATAGGCTTCCTCGATCACCAGCTGGATCAGGTGACCCATGCCCTCGAACGGCTTGGTCTCGTTCGGGGGCAGGGTGGCCAGCTCGAGGAAGTTCTGCAGGAAGGCGCGTTCCAGCGGCAGCGGATACTCGCAGCCCATCTGCAGGTCGAAGACGTTGAATTCGAAGCCCGGCGCGAACTGCATGGTCACGAAGATCGCCTGATGCCGCCGGTCAGGCCCGAGCGCCTCCTGCAGCAGCCGGACGAAGCCCTCGGCCGAGTTGCCGATGTCCGCCTTGCCGATCAGCGGCAGCTTGGCGCCGTTGGTGCCCAGCACCGCCGTGCTGAGGCACAGGCCGAGGTTGATGGTGTTGGCCAGCACCGACTTTCCGGAGCGGGGAGGGGCCACGAAGATGTCGAGCACCTGCGGCCGGATGGCTCCCCCGGTCGGGTCGTAGGGGGCCATGGCGCCATCGGGCTTGCGGAACAGGACGGCGCCGCGCTGCCACGGCACCGCGGTCCGCGCCCAGGGCAGCATGGCGAAGACATCGCCCAGCAGCGCCGCATGCGGCACGCCGGTCGAGGCCAGCGCCAGGCCGGGCTGTCTCTTGATCACATCTACGCACAGCTCCACCGTAAGGCGA
>NZ_BDLP01000573.1:0-1971 GCF_001950415.1 Roseomonas sp. TAS13 | reverse complement strand
TTCGCCTTACGGTGGAGCTGTGCGTAGATGTGATCAAGAGACAGCGGTTCAGGCGGCCCGGATGCGGCGCAGGCTTTCCTCGCGGCCCAGGGCCAGCAGCACCGCGTCGATCGGCGGCGACTGCGTGCGCCCGGTCAGCGCGGCGCGCAGCGGCTGCGCCAGCGCCCCCAGCTTCACGCCCTGCGCCTCGGCCTGCTCGCGCAGCAGCGTTTCCAGCGCCGGGCCATCCCATTCCACCGTTTCCAGCGCCCCGGCCAGGGCGGCCAGCCGCGCCCGCGATTCCTCGTTGAGCTGCCCGGCCGCCTTGGCGTCGGGTTCCGGCCGCTCCAGCACGAAGGCGGCGCCGTCCGCCATCTCCTCCAGCGTGCGGGCGCGGGGCTGCAGGCTGGGGACCAGGGCGCGGACCCGTGCCGCGCCGGCATCGTCGATCGGCAGGCCCCGCTTGGCGAGGCGCGTCATCACCTCCCGCGCCAGCCGGTCGGGATCGGCATCGCGGATATAGACGCCGTTCAGATGCGCCAGCTTGGTGTAGTCCATGCGGCTGGCCGAGCGCCCCACATCCCGGAGCTCGAAGAGCTCGATGGCGCGGTCGCGCGGCACGATCTCCTCGTCGCCATGGCCCCAGCCCAGCCGCAGCAGGTAGTTGCACACCGCCTCCGGCAGCAGGCCCTGGTCGCGGAACTCCAGCGCGCCCACGGCGCCATGGCGCTTGGACAGCTTCGCCCCGTCCGCGCCATGGATCAGCGGGATATGCGCGAAGTCCGGCCGTGGCCAGCCCATCGCGTCATAGATCATAATCTGGCGGAAGGTGTTGGTCAGGTGGTCGTCGCCACGGATCACATGGGTGATCGCCATGTCGTGGTCGTCCACCACCACCGCGTGCTGGTAGGTCGGCGTGCCGTCCGAGCGCAGGATGATCATGTCGTCCAGCTCGGCATTGTTCACCCGCACCTCGCCTTGCACGAGGTCGCGGACCACCGTCTCGCCCTCGCGCGGCGCCTTGATGCGCACGGCGCCCGGCACGCCCGGCGGCGCCTCGGAGGGGTCGCGGTCGCGCCAGCGGCCATCGTAGCGGGGCGGGCGGCCTTCCTTCATCGCCTGTTCGCGCATCGAGGCCAGTTCCTCGGCCGTGTCGAAGGCGAGATAGGCCTTGCCCTCGGCCAGGAGCTGCCGCGCCACCTCGGCATGCCGTGCCTCGCGGGACGACTGCATCACCGGCGGCTCGTCGGGCGAGAGGCCGAGCCATTCCAGGCTTTCCAGGATCTGCCGCACCGCTTCCGGCGTTGAGCGGGCCTTGTCGGTATCCTCGATGCGCAGCAGGTACTGCCCGCCATGGTGCCTGGCGAAGAGATAGTTGAACAACGCGGTGCGGGCCCCGCCGATATGGAGGTAGCCCGTGGGAGAGGGCGCGAAGCGCGTGCGGACGGTCATTCCGGCTGATTAGCATCCTGTCCGGACCGGTTTGAAGACGGGACGCCGCCGGCGCTGGAATGCGGCGGCGGCGGGACGGGGCGCCCCGTCCCGGCAGGAAGACCCTCACGGAGAGTTGCGCTCAGGACCGGAATGAAACAACCTTGGGTTGTTGTCCTCCACCATCCTCCTCGCACCGGGCCGGCAGGCCCGGCCCAGCCTCGCCACGCGCCTGCGCGAAGGGTTCCACACCCTGTTGCAGGCGGAATGGAGTCGCGTCCCGCCCTGGTTCGCCGTCGCGCTCGGCACCGGCATCCTGCTCTATTTCGCCCTGCCCATGGAACCTTCGGAAGCCTGGCTCTGGCTGCCCTGGCCGCTTCTGGCCCCGGCGCTCTGGCTGTGGCGGCGGGCACCGCTGCCCGGCCTGCTGCTGGGGCTGGCCGGCACTGTCGCGCTGGGCTTCGCCCTGGCCGTCTGGGCGCGCGCCAGCCTGCCCCCCGTGCCGGACCTGCCGCGCCCTGTCTCTTGATCACATCTACGCACAGCTCCACCGTAAGGCGA
>NZ_BDLP01000572.1:0-1977 GCF_001950415.1 Roseomonas sp. TAS13 | reverse complement strand
GGCCGAAGGGCGGAACCGGACCCGGGGCCCCGGATCGGTCCGGGGGCCGGTCCTGCGCCCCAGCCTCCCGGCGCATCTCCATCCCGCCCTGGAGCGGGCGCGCTCCGCCTGACGGCACCGGCCCTTCCGCCCCGCGGGCGCGGCTGGCAAGCGGGGCGGCATGGCCTCCATCCTCCTCTACCTCCTGGCCGCCCTGGCGGAGATCGCCGGCTGCTTCAGCTTCTGGTCCTGGCGCCGCCTGGGACAGAGCCCGCTCTGGCTGCTGCCGGGCATGGCCTCCCTCGCCGCCTTTGCCTTCCTGCTGACGCTGGTGGACAGCAGCGCGGCAGGCCGCGCCTATGCGGCCTATGGCGGGATCTACATCGCCGCCTCGCTGTTCTGGCTCTGGGGCATGGAAGGCGTGGCCCCCGACCGCTGGGACCTTGCCGGCAGCGCCCTCTGCCTCCTCGGCAGCGCCGTGATCCTCTTCGCGCCACGCAGCGGCTGACCGGGAGCGCTGCGCCTGGCGGCGGCCCCCAGGAGGGGCAAGAGGCCGGGGAAGAGGCGAAGGTGTCCCCCGGGACGCGAAACGGCAGCAGTGACGCCTGGATCAGTCCAGCGTCGCGCCCGAGGCCTCCACCAGCCGGTGCCAGTATTCCGTCTGCGTCTGCAGATAGGCCGCGAAGGTGGCTGGGCTGTCGTCCCAGACAGGGGTCAGGCCCTCCGGCACCACGCGGTCGCGGAAGGCTTCCGAGCGCACGAGGCCGGTGAAGGCCGCGAAGAGGCGACCGATCCGGTCCGGGGCGGTGCCGGCGGTGGTCAGCACCGCGTACCAGGCCTGGGCGTCGATGCCGGAGCCCGGCAGCAGCTCCTCCATGGACGGCACGTCGCGCAGCTCCGGCACGCCGGTCACGCGCCTGGCCGAGCCGACCGCCAGGGCGCGGAACTCGCCGCTGCGCAGGTGCGGCAGGATCGCCGGCGCCACGTCGAACATCATGTCCACGTTGCCCACCAGCAGGTCGCGGATCGCCAGGGCGCCGCCGCGATAGGGCACATGGGTGATGTCCACTCCGGTCGCCTTTTGCAGCGCCGCCAGTGTCAGGTGGCTCACCGTGCCGGTGCCGGAGGAGCCCATGGTGATCTTCCCGGGCGCCGCCTTCGCCGCGGCGATGAGGTCGGCGAAGCTCTTCCAGCTGCGGTCGGCCCGCACCACCAGCACCAGCGTTCCGGACGCGACACGGGTGATCGGGGCGAGGTCCTTCAGCGGATCGAAGCTCATGGAACGGCGGTACAGGAAGCGGTTCGCCGCCAGGATCGTGGCCGAGCCGAGCAGCAGCCGGTAGCCGTCCTTCGGCGCGCGGACCACGGCCTCCGCACCCAGGTTGCCGCCCAGCCCGCCACGGTTCTCGACCTGGACCGGCTGGCCCAGGGCGGGCTGCACCTGTTCCGCCAGGAGGCGTCCGAGGATATCCACCGCACCGCCGGCCACATAGGGCACGATCATCTGGAGAGGGCGGTCCGGGAAGCTCTCCTCGGGCGTGGCGGGCGGCACCGACGGGGAGGCCGCGTCCCGGGACGCTTCCGGAGCACCCCCTTGGGGCGCCCTCTGGTTCACCCCCTGGTTCACCCCTTGGGCCAGGGCGCCGCCGGGGCGGGGCAGCAGGGCCGCCAGGGGGATCAGCATGGCGCGACGGCGCGGGGTCATCGCTCGGCTCCCGGGGTTCATGCGGCTTCCTCCTCGCAGCAGCCCGGTCCGCCTGCAAGACCCGTACCGGCCGCGGCCACCGCGCAGGCGGCAGGGGGACGGCAAGGGGACAGGTCAGCGCGCCGAGAGGCTGTGGATCAGCACCGCCGCGGCGACGGAGACGTTGAGGCTTTCCACCCGGCCGGAGCCCGGCAGCGTCACCCGCGCGGCGCAGGCCCCGGCGGTGACCGGGGCGACGCCCTGTTCCTCGTTGCCCAGCACGAGGGCGATAGGCCGCCCGCGCGGCAGTTCCC
>NZ_BDLP01000571.1:0-1977 GCF_001950415.1 Roseomonas sp. TAS13 | reverse complement strand
TTCGGCCGCTGCCGACGCCTCGCTCGCGATCACGAGGCCACCGTCGGTTCCGCCGTCGCCTTCTTCACCCTCGCCGCCGCCATGATCCTCGTCCGGCGTCTGGCTCAGCCGTTATGAAACGGGGTCTTAGTGAACAAGACGGCGTACGGGATCGACAGCTTGTAGGCCTTCTCCTGCCGCCTGATGAAGCCGATCACCTTGGCCGCCTCGACGCCGTCGAGCTCTGACCCCTGCATCGGTATGATGACCAGATCCGACCGGCTCATGGCATAGGCGACCATGACGGACGCCGTGCCTTCCAGGTCAACAATGACGAATTGCGTCTGGCCGGCAGCCTCATCAATCACCTCCGACACCGTTTCCTCGGTGACGTCACCGATGACGGTGACACCTTCCGGCTTCCCGGCTTTCCGGCTCCATCGGACGACCGGCTGGTTTGGGTCGGCATCAATGAGAGTGACGGTCGCGCCCCGCGCGGCGAGTTCGGTCGCCAGAACGACGGCCGTCGTGGACTTGCCAGCGCCACCTTTGGAGCTGGCAAGAGATATGGTCGGCATCGAATGATTCCCCCGATTAGATGTCTCCCCTCCGGGGGGATCTCAAACTGTCGTCAGTTTGTCAATAGCCAACAGTTGTCACACTGTTTTCTATTGGCTGACTGTTGTCAGTCTGGCGGCTGTCATCTGTCTGACGACGGTTTGCTGTCAGCTTCATCGCATCCGCCAGCGTGATCGGCGGCTTGCCGTACCGCTCGAACAGGCCGTTCAGGGCCTCGGCACAGGCTATGGTATGGTGCGGCTCAGCTCGGCGGCCAGCAGCTTCAACTGGTTGCGCACGGGCTTGGGGAGGTTAGCGGCCAGGGGCTTGGTGCCAGCCCGGCCAAGCTACGGCGCTTTTGACACTGGTAGAGGACGCGGCTGGTGAAGGTGGCTTGTAGCCTCACCTGAAAATTATGGTTTCGGCCGCCGACCGCCGGGCCTTCCATCCGCCGCGTTGCTGCACAGCGTGTTGGGCGCGGTAGGCGCCACGCTGCCCCTGAACTAGCGCAATATCTACCGGATGGGGCAGGGGAGAGGGAAGCGGTGACTCCCCCCGCTCCTTCGACCGTGCCGATGCTGCTGGCGGCGGAGGAGACCTTGCCCGGCGGGCGGTGTGGACGGTGGCCGGCGTGTCGGGAGCCGACCTGGTGGCGCAGGCGGTGAGCGAGCAGGTGCTGGGCAGGATCCCGGTGCTGCGGCACATCGCCGCGGCGGTGCCGGGCAGCAGCGTCACGGCGCTGCGGCTGAGCCGGCTGGCCAGTGTCACCGCCAAGGCCTGCTGCCCGCTCTCGATGGAACGGGAAGGGTGAAGGCGTGGACATCGGGTGCCCCTGGGAGGGCCATGATCGCGGCATACACGGTCCGCAGGCGCCGATGACCCTTGAGGAGACGGAGCACAAGCCCTAGTCTTACCGAACGTAAGACGAAACGGGGCACATCATGACCACGGTGACACTGCGCCGGCAGGGCAACTCGGTCGGGGTGACGTTCCCGGCCGAGACCAGGATCCGCATGGGGCTGGAGGTCGGCCAGGACCTGACCCTGGTGGAACTGGCGGATGGGGTAAAGCTGGTGAAGCGCAACCTGAAGCTCGAGCGGCAGATGCAGCTGGCCCGTGAGGTCCTGCGCGAGCAGGCCGACGCGCTGCAGGAACTCGCCAGGCGTTGAGCGACCCGGAGTTCCTGGAGGCCGATGTCGTGCTGTTCCTGCACGACCAGGCCCTGCGGGAGTATGGCGGGATCCAGGGCGTCAAGGACGAGGGCATGCTGCACAGCGCCCTGGGCCGTCCCGGCAACAAGCTTGCCTATGCCGTGTCAATCGGCACTGAATTGGGACCCCAGATCGGCACGCAAAAGGGACCCTCTTGTGAGGTGTGTTGAGGGGGCGTTCAGGCGCGGTTCTTGAATCGCCAACTATCGTTGCCGGTCTCGACGATGTC
>NZ_BDLP01000570.1:0-1985 GCF_001950415.1 Roseomonas sp. TAS13 | reverse complement strand
GCGGTCCGTCGGGGCTCGAGGAAGGCCGGGAAGTAGCTGCCCCGCCGGAGCTTGGGGATCCGCAGCTCGACGCTGCCCGCCCGGGTCTGCCAGTCGCGATCCCGGTAGCCATTCCGCTGCACCAGCCGGTCCGGGCTACGCTCGCCAGGGGCGGCTCCCGTCAACTCGCCCGCCTCCAGTTCCATCAGCCTCTGGGCGGCAAAGCCGATCATCTCGCGGAGAAAGCTCGCATCAGAGCCTTTCTCCAGAAGCTCCCGAAGAGCAGTCTTGTCGTCGGTCATCGCGGTTGGTTCCAGGTCAGGATTGCAGGTCTCAGCAACCCAACCCTACCGAGAACCACCGCGGTGACCGCCACTTCAAAGGCCGTCAGGTCCTACACCACGTCCAGGGACACGATCGCGAGCGCGCGGTGTGGGACATCCTGGCCCGGCACGGGGTGGTGCCCGCCATCCCCTACCGCCTGGGCTTCGGACGGCTGAGCTGCATGACCTGCATCTTCGGCACGCCCGCGCTGTGGGCGACCATCCGCCTGATCGCCCGCGCCTGGTTCGAGCGCGTGGCCGGCTACGAGCGCCAGTTCGGCTGCACCATCCAGCGCGCCCGCTCGGTACGCGACCTCGCGGACCGCGGCATCCCTTACCCGGCTGCCCTGGCCCAGCCCGGCCTCGTGGCGGAGGCCCTGGCCCCACGCTGGACCGGGCCGATCCGCACGGCGGACTGGCGGCTGCCGGCCGGTGCCTTCGGCGAAGCCGCCGGCCCGGCCTGATGGCCACCCTTTCGAGCTTCTATCCCCCGAGCCAGGAGGCCAGGCTGCCATGATCCCCTGGGACGAGGTGCCGGATACGCTGCCCGAGGCAGGACCCCATCCGCTCGGCGCGCACGAGGACCGTTCCCGGCTTCGGCTGACGCTGCGCGACGGCCGGGTGATCGAGGGGCTCTACAACCCGATCGCCCGGCAGCACTTCCTGCACCGCACCGGTCCCGGCTTGCCCTTGGTCGGGCAGGTCGAGGGACCGCTCCTCGCCGGTGACATCGTCACGGTCGAGGTGGTGATGACCCGCGCCGAGCTTCACGATCGGGGGCGCGAGCTGATGCAGGGACCGCGCGTGCCCAGGTGTGAGCCGGTGACGCGCGACGATTTCGAGCACCGCCTGCAGACCCTGGCGCGCGCTGTCACCGCGGTGCCGGATGCCGAGTGGCAGATGCAGATCCGGCTCAAGCGCCAGTTCGAGGCTTGTGCCGAGCGTATCCAGTTCACACCCGGCAAGCGCGCCTGGATGCTGGCCGAAGCCAGGTGGGCGCGGCGCTCCAATGCGCCGCCCGCCATGGCCGATCTCCGGGTCGAGCCCGTGGCATCGCCCTCGTGCTTTGCGCGGCCTCGCCCGCAGGACTTCGACCCCGACCCCGCTGTCCGCCGCCACCCGAAGTGCGAGCGGACCCGCACTCGGTCCCGAACATGCTGTCCGCCCTGATGGCCGAAGGGCTCCAGGCCCGGATCACCCGCCTCGGCGACCCGCCCCACGACCGCGGCCATATCCAGGTCGAGATGCCGGTCAAAGGGCGGGCGCGCTTCGTGTTGCAAGGGGGACGCGGTGAGGACGGCCGGATGCACTGGCGCAGCGTGTGGGACGGAAACGAGAGCAAGGCCGGACGGAAGCGCTTCTTCCGTGCCGTTGCCACCCCGGCCTACGCCGCTATGGTCCGCGTCTTGCGCGACGGCCGCCGCACGGTGCAGCCGGACCTGTTCGCCATCCAACCCGCGCAGACGAGCCTGACGGGCGAGACCGCCGAAGCGGAACAGCCTGAGCGACGCATCAGGATGCGTGAGGCACGAAGCACGGTGCAGGAGGGAGGGGAGGGGAGAAACTGAGGCATGGCATCACGGCCGTCCCGGCACCGCTGCGCTCCATCGCCGCCGTCGCACCCCAGCCCGTCCAGGCCGCAGCCCTGACGGGTCGCGTCCCGCACCGGACAGGGCCGCTCGC
>NZ_BDLP01000569.1:0-1985 GCF_001950415.1 Roseomonas sp. TAS13 | reverse complement strand
GCCGGGACAGGCGCCCTTCGCACTGGGCCGCACCCATGCCGATCCGGCGCTGCTGCGCCAGTTCGGCCGCCTCGTTCGGCGCCACCTCACGGCCGAGGCGGCGCATTTCGGCTATGGCGACCCGCGCGGCGGCGAGGGGCTGCGCAGCGCCATCGCGGAGCATCTCGCGGCCACGCGGGGCATCGCCTGCGATCCGGGGCGGGTGCTGGTCACCAGCGGCACGCAGCAGGCGCTGCGCCTCTGCGCCGAGGTGCTGCTGCGTCCCGGCGACGCGGTGTGGATGGAGGACCCGGGCTATCCCTCGGCACGGCGCATCCTGGAGGCCTGCGGCGCCCGGCTGGTGCCCGTCCCGGTGGACCGCCACGGGCTGGACGCGGGGGAGGGACGGCGCCAGGCCCCTTCGGCGCGGCTGGCCTATGTCACGCCCTCCCACCAGTTCCCGACCGGCGTGACGATGAGCATGGAGCGGCGCCTCGCCCTGCTCGACTGGGCGCGCGAGGCGGGAAGCTGGGTGGTGGAGGACGATTACGACAGCGAGTTCCGCTACGCCGGCCCGCCGCTGACCGCCCTGGCCGGGATCGATGCGCGGGAGCGGGTCATCTATCTCGGCACCTTCTCCAAGACGCTATTCCCCGGGTTGCGGACGGGGTTCGCCGTGCTGCCGGGGGAGCTGCTGGAGAGGGTCGCCGCCGCGCGGCTGGTCAGCGACCGCTTTCCGCCCAGCCTGACCGGCGAGGCCCTGGCCGAGCTGATTCGCGACGGCGGCTTCGCCGCGCATGTGCGGCGCATGCGCTCGCGCTACCGGATCGCCCGCGACCTGCTGGCGGAACTCCTGCCGCGTGCCTCCGGCGGCCTGCTGCGCGTGACGGTGCCCGACCAGGGGCTGTCCCTTCTGGCCCTGCTGCCGGAGGACTGGCCGCCCGGAACGGCGGTGCGCATCCGCGCGGCGGCCGGGATCGAGGGCTGGCTGCTGTCGGAAACCCGGCTGGTGCGGAAGGGGCCGGACGGCTTCGTGCTGGGCTTTTCCGGCCATTCCCTGCCGGCGCTGCGGCGCGCGGCGGAGCGGCTGGGCGAGGCGGTGCGGGCCTGGAGCCCAGGCGCCGTGGCCGCCTGACCCATCCGGATGGGGAGCGCCGGGCGTGATCCGCGGGTGGAGGCCGGCGGATCATGTTCCGGTGCGCTGGCCCCGACGGCTGGCCTCAGTGCTGCCGGCTGTCCCGTTCCGCCGCCATGCCTGCCTCGCCCTGTCGCGGCCAGAGCGTCCGGTTGACGGAAAGCATCAGGCGCTGGACCCTGCCGAGGCGGCCCTGGTTGGCGTTCAGGTTGGCGCGCCCCATGACGCTGGCGGCGACATGGGCGCGGGCCTGCCGGAGATTCTGGCGCAGAACGCGGAGATTGTCAGTCGCGGTCAAGTCTTCCTCCTTGGTTTGGCGGGGTGGAGGATCGTGCGCGGCCGCAGGAAGTCCTGGTCCGGTGGCGTCCCCCATTCTTGTTGACCGTGGCGCCCTCGCGGGGGCCGTCACGGCGCGGGATGTCCCCCACCTGCGGAGGAAGCTAGGCAGTCGGGGGCGGGGTGCCAAGCCGGGGCCCTGCGAATTCCGCCGCGGTTCGTCGGGGTCCGGGATGTCCGGGGCGAAGGACCCGCGCCCGCCTGCGTCCCTTCCAGCCGGGGCAGTGCGGGCACGGCCTCGACCCAGGATGCGGGAGCCTCAGGTCATCCCGCCCGGCGTGGCGGGAGAGGCGGATTCGGCCAAGGGCAAGACGCTGGGCAGGCCCGCGGGCGAGGCGCTGCCGGTGGCGTGTCCGATGGGCGCGGCGGCATCCCCGGGCCCGGTCACCGGGGTGGTGATTGCCGGCGGGGTGGTTGCCAGGGCCCGCCGCCAGCGCTGGCGCGCCGCGCGGATGCGGCTGGCCCAGGTGGGGGGCGGGATCTCATCCGGGACTGTCTCTTGATCACATCTACGCACAGCTCCACCGTAAGGCGA
>NZ_BDLP01000568.1:0-1991 GCF_001950415.1 Roseomonas sp. TAS13 | reverse complement strand
GGCACCGATGAGCACGCCGCAGCAGGTCGAGGTGCTGGGGCTGGTGACGACGATCGGGACCATGGTGCGCGACCTACGCGAGGAGAACCGGCAGCTGCGCGCGGACATGGCGGCCGCCCGGGAGCGCCTCGATGCCGCCACGGCCGATCTCTCGCGTCGCGTGGCACTCGCCGAGGCGCGCGGCTCCGTGGCGGCCGCCATGGGTTCGCCGGTGCCGCCGGCGCCAATGCCTCTGGCAGCAGCTCCCGCCCCGGCACCGCCGGTCACCGCCGCCGCGTCGCGGACCCCGGCTCCCAGCGACACCGTGAGGCGCCGCTACCGGGTCCAGGCGGCCTCTCCCGGGCTCGCCATGCTCTCCGAGGTGGACAACACCGGCGAGTCCGGCACCCAGCTCCAGGTCGCCGTCGGTGACCGGGTGCCGGGCTACGGCCGCATCACCGCCATCGCGCAGCAGGGCGCGACCTGGGTCGTGCGCGCTGAGCGCGGCTCCATCCAGTAGGACGCGCCACCATGCAGGGCCTCGCCAACTTCGCGGCCGATGTCGGTGGCGCGATCACCTTCCTCGTCCCCGCCTTCTGCTACCTGGCGGCCATCGCCGCCTTCCTTTTCGGCGCCTGGGGCTTCTGGCAGCAGGCGCAACCGCACAACCCCTTCCGGGGCAAGCCCTGGATCCCCTGGGTGTCGCTGGTGCTGAGCGGCGTCTTCGCCAGCTTCGACGGCATCCTGACCATGGCCAACCGCAGCGGCGGCTCGTCCATCATCGTCGGCACCGGCGGCGCCTTCGGCTACGTGCCGAGCGCCAGCGGCGCCCTGGGTGCCACTCCCGCCGAGACCGTCGTCAACGTCGTCACCATCTTCCAGGGTTTCTTCCAGGCCTTCGGCGCGATGATGGCGCTGATGGCCGTGTTCGCCTGGTGGGCGGTGATGCGCGGCATCAGCCGCCGGCCGCAGGGTGGCTGCCTCGTGCAGTTCGTCTTTGGCGTCATGCTCATCAACGTGCTGCCGCTGGCGACCTTCCTCGCCGCGCTGTTCGCCTGAGGATCGCGCGAAAAATCCTGCGCGCCGTTCGCAAGGACCTCGCACAGCATCATCGCAGGGTCGCCGACGGCGCCCCGGCCCTGAACAGGAAAGCGATCATCGTGTCGATCATCTCCCACAAGACCACCCTCGCCCCGCGCCCCCAGGGCGCGATCCTGCGCCGCCGCGTCGGGCTGGCGCTGATGGCGGCGGCCATGGGGGCGTTCTTCTCCGGCAACGCCTTCGCCCAGGCCGCCAACACCATCGGCGGCCAGGTCGGCACCATGGCGCAGGAGGCGGCCACCGCCGGCGGCAACCTCGGCTCCATGGCGATGTACGTCGCGGCGCTGATCTGCCTGATCGGCGGCGCCTGGGCCCTGTGGCAGTCGCGCCAGCCGCAGAACCGCGAGGGCGGCAAGGTCGCCATGGGCCTCGCCGGCATCGTGCTCTGCGGCCTCTTCGCCACCGGCGGCGTCTGGATCGGCAAGGCAGCGCAGACCGCCTCCGGTGGCTCCGCGACGGTCAGCGGCACCAACTCGGTCGTCACCTTCAACTGAGCCGGGGCCTCCCACCATGCGTTTCCCGCCGCTCCTGCTGTCGTCGCATACGTCCTCCTGGGGCGGCGCGGCCTGCCGGGAGCGGCGGGCGACCAAGGTGGACCCCGCCCCGGTGCCCGACATTCCCTGCCGGTTCTGCGGCGCCCTCGCCGCGGGCCGGCAGGAATGGTTCCACCTGAACGGCGACGAGGCCGACGCCGCGCCCGGCAACCTCGCCGTGGCCTGTACCCTCTGCCATCTCACGCAGCACCTCGACACCGCGGCGGCCGAGGGATCCGCGACCCTGATCTGGCTGCCGGAGATGAGCCAGCAGGCGCTGTTCGCCGTCGCGCGCGCCGCCCAGCTCTCCTTGCTGGAGGCGGGCGACGATCCGACGCTCGACATCCTGCCACGCCGGGAAAGCCCGGCCACCATCGC
>NZ_BDLP01000567.1:0-1993 GCF_001950415.1 Roseomonas sp. TAS13 | reverse complement strand
GGTTCTTCCGGGTGTGGAGTGAAGCGGGGAGCCGCGCACCGGCCGTCAGGCCGGGCGGGCCGGGATCGCGGGCGGCCGGGACCGCGGGTTGTCGGGCCAGCCGAGGCCCTCGTCCTCGTGCAGCTGCAGGGTGCGGATGGCGACGGTGGCGCGGCGGCCGTCGCGCAGCGAGCGGACCAGGGCCAGGTCGGTGCGGTTGGCGACAGCGAGGCTGAGCCAGTGGCCGGTTGCGGGATCGCGGCGGGCGGCATGGTAATGGCCGTTGAGGAAGGCCTCGACGATCCACGGGGCGCGGCAGACAGCGACGCCGCGATAGCGGTCGCGCCAGTGGCCGTCGTCCTGGAGGTAGAAGACCGCCCCGATGGCGACGGTGCCGACGCCGAGGGGGTTGTCGCCGCCGAGGCGGCGCGGGGCGTGGTACTGGCGCAGCATCAGGATGGCTCCCCCTCGACGGGGAAGTCCGCGCCGTCCACCGGCTCGATGCGGGCGATGGCGCAGGCGAAGGAGCCGGAATACCCGGAGTGTCCCTCCTCGGCATCGGCCTGTGCCGCGGCGGTATCGAAGTCGACGCCGCCGGTCATGCCCGTGTCCTCGGCGTGGCGCCTGGCCGCCGCCTCGGTGGCGAAGGGCCCGAAGAAGCGCGGCGCGTTGCCGAGGATCGGGTCCGGATCGAAGATCAGCACGAAGGTCATGGCGTCGCTCCTCAGAAGGGGATCTCGCTGTCGTCGAAATCGGGCAGCGGGGGCGGCCGGTAGCCGGGGGTGCGGAGGCTGTAGCCGTCGCAGAGGCTGCGGAGCGCCCGGTGGTTCCCCAGCAGGTTCGCGGCCTCGCGGCACACGAAGGCGTAGGGGTGGACCGTGGACAGGTCGTGGCAGCGGCCGACGGCGCCCTGGAATCCCTCCTCGTGGACGTCGTGGAAGACCAGGGTGGTGAGCGCGCGCGGGCGCGGCAGCGCCCCGGAGGCGAGCGGGGTGGTGGACATCGGACGGAATCCTCGTGTGCCGGGGCGGCCGCCTGGCCGACCGGCGAAGGAAGGGATGGGATCGGGTGAAGGCCGCCGGGCGCCCCGAAGGGCGCCCAGCCGGGCCGCTCAGAACGGCACGTCGTCGTCCAGGTCGGCAGCGCGCACCTTGGCCGGGGCGGCACGGCCACGGGCCCGGCGCGCGGCACCGCCGGCGGGAGCATCGGCGGCGGGAGCATCGCCGGAGGCAGGTTCCTCCCGGCCGCCCGAGGCGGGGGCATCGGCCAGGAAGGTGAAGACACCGTGGAAGGGGCGCAGCGCGATCTCGGTGCTGTAGCGGTCGTTGCCCTCGCGGTCCTGCCACTTCCGGGTTTCGAGCTTGCCCTCGATGTAGACCAGCGCCCCCTTGCGGGCGTGCTGGGCCACGACGTCGCCGAGGCCCTCGGTGAAGATCGAGACCCGGTGCCACTCGGTGCGCTCCTGGCGCACGCCGGAGCGGTCCTTCCAGGTTTCGCTGGTGGCGATGCTCAGGCTGACCACCTGGCCGCCGTTGGTGAAGTGGCGCGTCTCGGGGTCAGCGCCCAGGCGACCGATCAGCGTGACCTTGTTGAGCGAACCAGCCATCGTCGTACCCTCTTCATCTCTCTCCCCCAGGAGGCTTCCGGCCCGTGCCGGTCGTCTCTCCTCGGGTGCGGTCGACCAGAGACGCGGCGGCGGGCGGGCCTACCCCTGAGGCGTGCGAGGGAGGGGGCGGGGGTTGCGACGAAGCGGGGCAAGGCCCCGCGCGCGGCGCGGCCCCGGCGCCTGACCGAGAAGGCCAAACCGCAGGCGCTTTCCCCGGCTACGGGGAAAGCGGGGGTAGGCCCGGCCGGCGACGTGGCTCAGACCTCAGCAACCCGAGGAGAGACGACCGGCACGGGCGGATTGACGATACAGTTCTGGCCATTCCCGTCTCTCGGACGCTCCTCCCCTCCCCCATCCCTCCCGTTCTCCTTCCCCCTTTCTCGTCTCTCCTTTCCCCCATCAGGCGGC
>NZ_BDLP01000566.1:0-1997 GCF_001950415.1 Roseomonas sp. TAS13 | reverse complement strand
CCGCGCCGTTCAGGAGTTCCCCGCCATGGTCCCGCGCTACGCCCGCCCCGAGATGACCGCGATCTGGTCGCCCGAGACCCGCTACAAGATCTGGTTCGAGATCGAGGCCCTGGCGGCCGAGGCCATGGGCAACCTCGGCACCATCCCGGCCGAGGCCGCGCGCGTGATCCGCGAGAAGGGCGACCAGCGCACCGCCGAGATCACCGCCGCCGATGTCGGGCACATCGACGAGATCGAGCGCGTCACCCGCCACGACGTCATCGCCTTCCTCACCTGGCTGGGCGAGGGCATCGGCCCCGAGGCCCGCTTCATGCACCAGGGCATGACCTCCTCGGACGTGCTCGACACCTGCCTGAACGTGCAGCTCACCCGCGCCGCCGACCTGCTCCTGGCCGACATGGACGCCCTCCTCGCCGCCCTGCAGCGCCGGGCCGAGGAACACGCGCTGACCCCCACCATCGGCCGCAGCCACGGCATCCATGCCGAACCCACCACTTTCGGCATCAAGCTCGCCGGCCACTGGGCCGAATTCGCCCGCTGCCGCAAGCGCTTGGCCGCCGCCCGCGACGAGGTCGCGACCTGCGCCATTTCCGGCCCCGTCGGCACCTTCGCCTCGGTCGATCCGCGCGTGGAGGAATTCGTCGCCGCCCGCCTGGGCCTGCGCGCCGAGCCCGTCTCCACCCAGGTCATCCCCCGCGACCGCCACGCCGCCTTCTTCTGCGCCCTGGCCATCACGGCGAGCGCCATCGAACGCCTGGCCACCGAGGTCCGCCACCTCCAGCGCAGCGAGGTGCGGGAGGCCGAGGAATACTTCCACCCCGGCCAGAAGGGCTCCTCCGCGATGCCCCACAAGCGCAATCCGGTGCTGAGCGAGAACCTCACCGGCCTCGCTCGCGTCATCCGCGGCTACGCCACCCCGGCCCTGGAGAACGTCGCCCTCTGGCACGAGCGCGACATCAGCCACAGCAGCGTCGAGCGCTTCATCGGCCCCGATGCCACCATCACCCTGGACTTCGCCCTGGCCCGCGCCACCTCGATGATGGACAAGCTGACCGTCTATCCCGACCAGATGAAGCGCAACCTCGAAGCCCTGGGCGGCGTCGTCCACAGCCAGAAGGTCCTGCTCGCCCTCACCCAGGCCGGCATGAGCCGCGAGGCCTCCTACGCCGCCGTCCAGCGCGCCGCCATGGCCACCTGGACCGCGCTGGGCACCCCGAACGGCCGCTCCTTCCGCGACGAGCTCCTCGCCGACCCCGAGGTTTCCGCCACGCTCGATGCCGCGACCCTCGACGCCGCCATGGACCCGGCCAAAGACTTCCGCCACGTCCGGGACACCCTGGCCCGCGTCTTCGCCAGCCAGGGCGCCTGACCGCAGCGCGCACGAAAAGACCCGCGGCGCCGCACCGGCACCGCGGGTCTCCCAACCCTCACCGCACTGACAGGGGTTTCCGCGCCTCGCCAAGGCAGACAGGAACACCCCGGCTTCCGAAAGCAACCCGCGTGCGACACAGCCCGGAAGGAAGCGGACCGAACCGCCCGCCCCTTCCTCGGCCCTATCAGCCGGTCATCCCGGAAGAGCCGGCCTCAGCGCCGCGTCCCGTCCGGATTGGTCCCGCTGGTGTTCGAACCCGTGGCCTTGTCGAAGCCCCGGCTAGCCATCGTCCCCTTCGGGTTCTCCGGCGTGCCGTCCGACTGCCCCGGATAGGCCCCGCTCAGATTGGTCCCCGCCGCGCGATCCGCCGCCCGCGTCGCCGCCGTGCCGGGCGGGTTTCCAGCCGTGCCATCCGGCGCCGAACCCGTCCCGCGCCCGGATTCCAGCGTGTTCAGGTCGTCGTCCCGATACCCGCTCCAGCCACCCGCGCGGTAATCCGCCTCCCGCGTGGCGACATCGACCGGCCCGTGACTGGCCATGATCCGCTCCGCCTCGTCGATGCGCGCATCCTCGCTCCGCACCGTCACCAGCGTCCCACCCCGCCGCACGCCCTCGGCATAGGTCC
>NZ_BDLP01000565.1:0-2006 GCF_001950415.1 Roseomonas sp. TAS13 | reverse complement strand
GTGATCAAGAGACAGCTTGAGCAGGATCTGCGCCGCGCCCATGCCCATCACGCCCGGCAGCGTCCAGCCAGGGATCGGCACCGGCCTTTCCTGCGCTCCGGTCGCCAGCAGCACGCGCCGCGCCTCGATCTCCGAGGAAGCGCCGCCATGCAGCACCGAAAGCAGCCCGGCTTGCCGGTCGAGGTGCCAGAGCGTGGTGGAGGGGCGGTAGCCGATGCCCTTCGTGGCCCGGAACTGGCGCGCCAGCGCGGCGCCCTGGGTGGCGAATTCGCCCTGGAGGGCCGGGTCGCCGGAGGCGGCCTCCACGGCGCGGAAGACCTGCCCGCCCGGCGCCGGCTGCTCGTCCAGCACGGTCACGGAAAGGCCCAGTGCCGCCGCCTCGATGGCGGCGCCCATGCCGGCCGGACCGGCACCGACGATGGCCAGATCGACAATGGAACCGGCGGCCATCACGCGCCCTCCCCCACCATCTCCGGCCGCGCCCGGCGCGCGCCCTGCTGCGGCACGATCCGCATGCCCGGCGCCACCGTCACCATGCAGGACTGCCGGTTGGCCACGCCGTCGATCTCGGCGAGGCAATCGAAGCAGACGCCCATCATGCAGTAGGGCAGGCGCGGCGAGCCCTTCACCGGCGTGCTGCGGATGGCGGGAAGGCCCGCCAGCAGCACGGCGGCGGCGGCGGAAGCGCCTTCCGGCACCTGCACGCTGCGCCCATCCACGAAGACCTCCACCTGCGCCGCGCCGGGCGCGCGGGCCTCAGGCCGCTGTGCGAACATCGTTGAAACGCCTTGCGCTGAAGGGGGCCATCTCCGGCGGAAGCTCGCCGGCGGCGATCATCGGGGCCAGCCGGTTGGCATGCGCCCCGGCCAGGGTGACGCCGGAATGGCAGTTGGCGGTGAAGGCGCCGGGGAAGCGTTCGGACTGCTCGTAGAGCGGCAGCCCGTCCGGCGACATGATGCGCAGCGCCGACCAGGCGCGCACGATGTTCAGCTCGGCGATCCAGGGAAAGGACAGCACTGCGCGCCGTGCCATGCCGCGCATGATGCCGGGCGTCTGGGTCAGGCTGTCGTAGCCCGCCTCCTCCTTGCTGTCGCCCATCATCACCGAGCCCTCGTCGGTCTGCCGCACCGTGGTGGTGGGCATGGGCAGCAGCATGCGGGTGCGCTCCGTCACCAGCACCTCGCCCCGCTGCGGCCGCACCGGCGCGGACAGGCCGAAGCGCGGCGCCAGCTCCAGGTTGCCCAGCCCGGCCGCCAGGACCAGCCGCGGCGCGCGATGCGCCTCGCCCGCCGCCGTCACCGAGAAATCGCCCGGCGCGGCGGTGCTTTCCTCGACCTTCGCATTCGGCTTGTACACGCCCCCGGCCTCGCGGAAGGCGGCGTGCAGCCCGCGCAGGAGGTAGAGCGGGCTGGCATGGCCGTCATAGGGCGTCCAGCTCGCGCCCACGACCGCCTTGCCGATGCCGGGCATCATGTCGCGGACCTCGGCATGGCGCAGCATGCGGTATTCCATGCCGAGATTCCCGGCCTCCCGCTGCAGCCGCGCCATGTAGCCGGCGCGGGCCTCGAACTCCTCCTCGGAAAGGCAAATATGCAGGCCGCCCGGCTGGTGCAGCGCCGTGTCGAGCCCGGTGCGCTCCGCCAGCTCCCGCGCCAGCGCCGGCCATTCCTCGGCCGAGCCGCGCGTCCAGCGCTGGTAGTGCGGCGCGCCCAGCCCTTTGGACTGGACCCAGACCAGGCCGAAATTGCCGCGGCTGGCGCGGTGGGCGACATCGCCCTCATCCAGCAGCAGCGTCGCGAGGCCCTGCTTCGCCAGGCCATAGGCGATGGCGGTGCCCACCAGCCCGCCGCCCACCACGATCGCGTCGTGGGTGCTCATCGGTTATCGTCCTTGTTGCAGCGGGGATGCCTTGTGGTCGGGCCCCGGGGAAGGCTCTGCCTCCCCCGGCCCCCCTCCGCCGGGGCTGTCTCTTGATCACATCTACGCACAGCTCCACCGTAAGGCGA
>NZ_BDLP01000564.1:0-2020 GCF_001950415.1 Roseomonas sp. TAS13 | reverse complement strand
CGCCTTACGGTGGAGCTGTGCGTAGATGTGATCAAGAGACAGGCTTTCGGCCAGGGGGCTGCCGAGCGCGACGGCCCAGTAGGTCTTCTCCGCCCGTCCGGCGGCAAAGAGCGCGCCGAGCGCCGCCAGCGCCGGCTTGGTACGGCCCAGGGCGAGGCATCCGGCGGTGTCGGCATCCAGCCGATGGGCCGGTTGCGGCAGATGCCGCTTGCCCTGTTGCAGCAGGGGCAGCCAGTCCTCCAGGCTCGGCTTGCCGCGCGGCCCGGCATGGACCGGCAGGCCGGCCGGCTTGTCGAGGATCAGCACCTCGCCATCCTGGTGCAGGATGCGTTGCGCCAGCCAAGACGGCGGGCCGTCGCCGGAGGACCGGGGCCGCGCCGTGTCCCGGTCGCTTCCGGCACGGGCGCGCCCATCCTGTCCCCGGTCCGGCTTCGCCCCGGCGCGCGGTCCGTCCCGCGACGGGGCAGGGCGCGGGTGGGTGACGCCGCTGCCCTGCTGCCGGCGGCTCAGGACCCGGTCCTCCGCTGGCCGGAGCAGGTCGCAGCGCCGCTGGCGCGGCTCTCCCTCAGGCGGCCTTCCCCGGCAGGATGCGCGAACCCTCGGCCCAGTCGAAATACAGCTTGCGCGCCTGGGCGGCGACCGGGCCGGGCTGCATCTGGTTGTCCTCGAAGCGCGTGCAGGGCTGCACCTTGCCGTAGTTGCCGGTGGCGAAGATCTCGTCCGCCTCGGCCAGCATCCGCGGCGTCACGGTGCATTCGCGCACCTCGCGCCCCGCCTCGCGCAGCAGGGAGATGATGCGGGAGCGGGTGATGCCGGCCAGGAAGGTGCCGTTGGCCGTGGGCGTCATCACCACCCCGTCCTTCACCATCATGATGTTGGAGGTGGCGAATTCCGCGACATTGCCGTCCGGGTCGCTCATCACCGCGTTCTCGAAGCCCTTCTCCTTGGCCCAGCGCACGGCGCGGGAGGAGTTGGGGTAGAGGGCCGAGGCCTTGGCATCGGTCGGCGCCATGTCGGCGGCGGGGCGGCGGTAGGGCACCATGCAGGCGGAGAAGCCCTTCGGCTCCGGCATCGGCGCGTCGTAGATCGACAGGATGAAGGTGGTGGAGGCCGGATCCGGGAAGGCCGCGCCGATGCCGGTGCGGATAAAGAACATCGGGCGGATGTAGAGCTCGGCATCCGGTCCCATGCGGCGCACGCCCTCGCGGCAGAGCTCCTCGATCTCCCCGGCGGCGATCTTCGGGTCCATGCCCATGTTGCGGGCCGAGCGGATCACGCGCTGGCAGTGCAGGTCGAGATCCGGCACCAGGCCGCGGATGGCGCGGGCGCCGTCGAAGACGATCGAGCCCAGCCAGAAGGCGTGGTCCATCGGGCCCAGAACCTTCGGCTCCTCGGTGCTCCACTGCCCGTCGTACCAGAACACGCCCGCCATGCGCCGAACTCCCGCGTCATGCTGTAAGGAAGGTGGCGAGCCTGCCATGCCGGGAGCGGGGGGTGAAGGCCCGCCCGGCGATTGCGGGAGAGCCATTCCCCGGACGAGGGGCTTCCGGGGGATGTCTTTCCCTTTTCGCGGGACTCCACGGCGGATTCCATCCCCGGCGCCGCCCCGGACCGGCCCTGGACATGCCTGGGCCCACCGGGACTTCTCCGGGCGTTCCCCGGGGATCTTCGCGCAAGGCCCCCGGAGGCCACGAAGGCAGGCCCGCGAGCAAAGCCCCTTGACGTGCTGCGCCGCGCGCGGCCCTAGGGGGGCATGCCGCGCATCAACACCGCCCAGGCGCATCTCCTGGTCCGCAAGTCCCTCGTCAATGCCGGGTCCTCCGGCATCATGGCCGGTGCCACGGCCCGTGCCCTGGTCGGGGCGGAGGCCGCCGGCTGGTCTGGCCACGGCCTGTCCCGCGTGCCGATGTACACGGGCTTCCTGCGCACCGGCCGGGCCGATGGCAAGGCGGTGCCGGAGATCCGCGCCGAAGCGTGGCTGTCTCTTGATCACATCTACGCACAGCTCCACCGTAAGGCG
>NZ_BDLP01000563.1:0-2022 GCF_001950415.1 Roseomonas sp. TAS13 | reverse complement strand
AGCTGTGCGTAGATGTGATCAAGAGACAGGCCCGCCGCGACCGCCCTGGCCCTGCCGGCCGCGGCGCAGCAGGATGCCGCGAAGCCCATCACCCTGGAGCTGAACCGGCTGGAGCCGAAGCCCGACCTGCAGCCGCCCGGCTGCCGCGCCTGGCTGCTGATGCGCAACCCCGGCGACACCGCCCTGGACCCGCTGCGGCTGGACCTGATCCTCTTCGGCAAGGACGGCGTGATCGCCCGCCGCCTGGCGCTGGATGTCGGCCCTCTGCCCGCCAGCAAGACGCTGGCCCGGATCTTCGACCTGTCCGGCCTGCCCTGCGACGGCATCACCGGCGTGCTGCTCAACGACCTCCTCGCCTGCGGGCCGGAGCCGGAAGGCCGCAGCGCCTGCCTGCCGCGGATCGCGACCTCGTCGCGCGTGCCGGGCGTGGGCTTCGACAAGTGACGCAGCCCGCCCCCTTCACCGAAACCCCGAGACGGAGGGTCTGACCCATGAATCCGGATGCCGCCCTTCCCGCCGCCGCCCTCCCCGCCGTGCCGGTGCCGCCGCCCCACGACCTGACCATGCTGGGCCTGTTCCTGCAGGCCGATATCGTGGTGAAGGTGGTGATGCTGCTGCTGATCCTGGCCTCGGTCGCCTGCTGGGCGATCATGGTCGAGAAGACCATCACCCTGGGCCGGCTGCGCCGCCAGGTCCGCAGCTTCGCCCGCATCGTGCATGACGGCCTGCCGACCGGCACCCCGGTGCAGCAGGACGGGCTGGCGGGCGAGACCCTCCAGGCCGGCCTGCGCGAATGGCGCGAGGGCCGCGAGGAGGACGAGAGTCGCGCCGAGTTCCGCGACCGCATGGAACGCTCCATGCGCGGGATGCTGACCAAGGCGCTGCGCCGCGCCGAGCCGGGCCTGCCGATCCTGGCTACCACCGGCTCCGTCGCCCCCTTCGTCGGCCTGTTCGGCACGGTCTGGGGCATCATGAACAGCTTCCAGGGCATCGCCGCCAGCAACGACACCTCGCTCGCCGTGGTGGCGCCGGGCATCGCCGAGGCGCTCTTCGCCACGGCGATCGGCCTCTTCGCCGCCATCCCGGCGGTCATGGCCTATAACCGCTTCAACGTCGCCATCGCCCGCATCCGCCAGGAAGGCGCGGCCGCCGCCGGGGACCTGGCCGCCAACCTGTCGCGCCGCGCCAACACCCGCCTGCGCGCCGCGGCGGAGTAGGGCATTCCACCATGGCCTTTGCCGGACCCGATCTCGGCGGCGACGAGGACGACGCGCGCCCGCTCGCCGAGATGAACGTCACGCCCCTGGTGGACGTGATGCTGGTGCTGCTGATCATCTTCATGGTCGCCGCCCCGATGATGGTGGTGGGCGTTCCCGTGAACCTGCCCAAGACCTCCGCCGCCCGCGTCGCCGCGCCCAAGCCGCCCGTGGTGCTGACCGTGAACCGCGAGGGCCGCACCTTCATCAAGCAGGACGAGGTGCCCGAGGCCGAGGTCGGCACCCGCATCAAGGAAGCCCAGGGGGATGACCCCGACACCCCCGTCTATGTGCGCGGCGACCGCGACACCCCCTATGGCGTGGTTCTGCGCGTCATGGGCCGCATCACCGCCGCCGGCATCTCCCGCGTCTCGCTGATCGCCGAGGCGGAGCCGGGCACGCCCCCCGTCCAGGCGCGCTGATCCCATGGCAACGCGCGCGCAGGTCCTCGGCTGGGGGACTTCCCTGGTGCTGCATGCGGCGGTGGCCGTGCCGCTGTTCCTGACCCCCGAGCCCCCTCCTTCGGCCGCCGAGGTGGAGATGCCGGTCGAGCTGGCGGTGATGGCCCCCCAGGAAACGCCGGACAACCCGGCCGAGGCCTCGGAGCCCGCCGCGGCCCCGCCGCCCGCCGAGACCGTCAAGGCCGTGGAGCCGCCTCCGCCAACCGAGGCCGAACCGCCCCCGCCCATGCAGGCCGCCGAGCCCCCGCCGGTGCAGACGGCCGAGCCGCCGCCCGTGACCGAGCCGGTGAAGCCGGAGCCGGCGG
>NZ_BDLP01000562.1:0-2025 GCF_001950415.1 Roseomonas sp. TAS13 | reverse complement strand
CTCACGGAGAGAGGCCGACCTCGCCCTCCGCCTTTCCCGCCCCGACACCCCCGGCCTCGTCGCCCGCCGCCTCGGCAGCCTCGCCTTCGCCTTCTACGCCGCCGCCCATGACCCTCGCCCCTTCGAGGACCAGCCCTTCCTCGCCTATGGCGACAGCGTCAGCCACGCCGCCATCCATCGCCATTTGGCCGACCTCGTCCCGCCGGAACGCATCGCCCTCCGCGCCAACTCCATGCACGCCTTGCAGGAGGCCGCCCGCACCGGCCTCGGCGCCACCCTCCTCTCCTGCTTCTCCGGCGAATCCGACCCTGGCCTGCGCCGCCTGCCCGCCCCCCGCGCCATGACGCCGCTCCCCCTCTGGCTCCTCTTCCACGAGGACCTGCGCCGCAGCCCACGCCTCCGCGCCGCCGTCGCCTTCCTGGACAGCACCATCGCCGCCCATCGCGGCGCCCTGCTGCCGGTGGGGTTTCCGTTCGATCCGCTGGATTGAGGCTGGGGGATGTGCGCTGGGGAGGGGGTGTTCCCGCCTCGCGCCGTCCTCGGGGGAAGGCTCCGCCTTGCCCCCGAACCCCCATCTGCCAGGAGCCTGAGGTTCCTTAGACCTCTCGTGATCAATAGATTCGAGCAAAATTGCGCCGCGTTTGCTAATCTTTCTCTTCAATGAACTGCACTATCTCTGCGGCAATTTTAGTACCGGCGGCGAGGGACGCTAACAAGGGCCGCCCTACTGGTGTGCACGAAACTAGATCATTCTTATCCACCATTACCCACCCCAACGCTTCAAGGCGACTAACGAAATCCCGTGCAAAAGGTGGATCTACTCTTGCCTCGCCCCTTTGCGTTAGTCCTCTGAGTTGGCTATTCCTCTGCTCTGAAACTTTTTCGCAGATTTTTGCTATCATGGGAAATTTGGGATGGTTCTTATAAATGTATATATCATCAATAGGGTCCGTCTTTGCTCCATTGAAATTAAGAAAACCTATGGCGTCCATATTGCTGAGTTGCCGCATGGTGTTGTTGCTATGCGAAACTAGAAAACTCGATTCGGGGTCTATGCCTCTGAAGTCAGCACCTTGGAGCGTTGATCCAGATATATCGCACTCAAAGAAATAGCTTTTTTGAAATAGTGTTTGGCTCAGATTGCAATCTTTTAGCGAAACGTTATCCAGTAACGCTTCCTCGAAGCTACTACTGCTAAGGTCCATGCCGTCAAAGGTGCAATCAGCAACAGTGCTGCTATCCATATTAAATCGTAATCCGGCGCTGTTTTCAATCTGACTGAAATTGATATCCTTTATACTTATGTTATTCATAGCTATAGTTTCCATGGGTCCTGCAATCCCTAGAGACTTTAGATTCTCATGTAGGCCTGCATCACTTCTGGCTGCTAAATCCCATAATAATACCAAATAAGATCCAAGGGTGCTTTCAGTATTTCGTTTTGGCCAAAGATCAACCAAGAACTGCCATAAACTGATTGCATTAGTCTTGTCGATTGAGGCTACGAAGGCTCGCATTGCTGCTGTAATAGGACTGTCAATTGGTGCTGCTTCTTTTTTCCTTAGGCTCTCAACAAGTGCCTCGCATACGAGATACTCTCTAAGTGAGTTGTGAGAAAAAACCCATCCGTCATGCTTAGCTTCAACTGCTCTAGTTAGTGTTGCAGAACTTCTTAGATCTTCGAACAACTCTAGTCTTCGTGTTCGGCGTTCCTCAGGTGAGAGGCGTCGCAGCTCGGCAGGGAAGTGCTCATCAACAATTTTATTAAATGTGTCTTCGGTTGCTATAGGGTTATCTCTTGAAGATATTTTGAGTGCTAGCGTTTGCAAAGCCAAGCGACGATCGTGTGGCAGCAATGTAGATCGCTGCATATCGCGAGCCATCAATCTATCGATAATTAGTCGGCCTTGAACAACGTCTTCAGGCTGTCGCCCCTGCGAGCAGGGTGCGGCCTGTCGGGACGCTGGCTTGGCTGATCGGGGTGAGGATTGCCTGTCGGAGGGCGGCGAGGAGAGCGGCCAAAAG
>NZ_BDLP01000561.1:0-2029 GCF_001950415.1 Roseomonas sp. TAS13 | reverse complement strand
GTGCGTAGATGTGATCAAGAGACAGGGCCGGAATCGTCCACCCCCGTGCCGCGCCCGGCCCAGCGATGTCCGCCGCCGCCGAACAGGGCGGCGGCGAGGGCGGCGGCGGCGGTGGTGTTGCCGATGCCCATCTCGCCCAGGCAAAGCAGCTCCGTGTCCGGCCGCAGCGCGGCATGGCCCATCGAGACGGCAGCGAGGAAATCCCCCTCCTCCATGGCCGGCCCCTCGGTGAAGTCCCCCGTCGGGGTGTCGAGCGCCAGCGGCACCACGCGCAGCGCCGCCCCGGCCAGCCGGGCGAGCTGATTGATGGCGGCTCCCCCGGCGGCATAGTTCGCCACCATCTGCGCCGTCACCGAGGGCGGGTAGGGCGAGACGCCGCGCGCCACCACGCCGTGGTTGCCGGCGAAGATCAGCACCTCCACGCGCTCCAGCCCGGGCATGGCGCGCCGCTGCCAGCGCGCCATCCAGGCGGCCAGTTCCTCCAGCCGCCCCAGGCTGCCCGGCGGCTTGGTGAGCCGGGCCTGGCGCGCGGCCACCGCCCCGGCGGCGGCCTCGTCGCCCCCGGGCAGGTCCAGGCAGGCGGCACGGAGGGAGTCGAGGGTCGTGAAGGCGGTCATGTCATCCGTCGTCGCGGGCGATGGCGTGAAAGAAGCTGCCGCTGACCCGGCCCCGCCACGCCCCGGAGGGCGGCAGCGGCTGGCCGAGCCCGTCGGTGAGACTCGCGAAAGACGCGTCGGCGCCAGGATCGGCCACCGTGGCATAGTGGAACTCATGGCCGCGCAGCACCGTCCCGGCGGGGCCGAGCGGCCCATCCGCCAGCAGCGTGGCGCGGCGATAGCCGAGGTTCATGCGGCGCTTCGCGAAGCTGGTGCGGTGGCCCAGCAGCCCGGCCATGCCATGCCATGCGCCCGCCGCATCCTGCAGCGCCTCGCCCAGCACCATGAAGCCGCCGCACTCGCCATGGACCGGATGCGCCCCGGCGAAGCGGCGCAGCCCCTCGCGGAAGCGCGTTGCGGCCGCCAATGCCGGGGCATGCAGTTCCGGGTAGCCCCCCGGCAGCCAGCAGGCGTCGCAGCCCTCCGGCGGCGCCTCGTCCGCCAAGGGGGAGAAGGGGTGGATTTCCGCCCCCGCCGCCCGCCAGCCATCGAGCAGATGCGGATAGGCAAAGGAGAAGGCGGCATCCCGCGCCAGGGCGATGCGCTGCCCCGGAGGCGGAAGACCCGGGCCATCCACCACCTCCCCGTCGGGCAGCGGCCCGGCCAGCGCCAGGATGCCATCGAGGTCCAGGGCCCCGCCCACCTCCCGCAACCGTTCCAGCAGCGCCGGCAGCGTCCCGAGTTCCTGCGCCTGGACGAGCCCGAGATGCCGTTCCGGCAGGGCGATCGCACCCTCCCGCATCAGGGCGCCCAGCACCGGCAGCCCGGTTTCCGCCATCTCCGCCTCCACCCCCGCCCGGTGGCGCGCACTGGCGACGCGGTTCAGCACCACTCCCGTCACCCGCACCCCCGGCCGGTGCAGGGCGAAGCCCCGCGCCACGGCGGCGGCCGATTGCGACTGCCCCGAGACATCCAGCACCAGCAGCACCGGCAGGCCCAGCGCCTCCGCCAGGTCGCCGCCGCTGCCGCGCCGCCCCGGCGGGCTGAGCGGCGAGGGCGCCAGCCCGTCGAACAGCCCCATCGAGGCCTCCACCAGCAGGACATCCGCATCCCGCCCCGCCTCCGCCGCCATCGCGCGCAGCACCGGCGCCGGCATGGCCCAGCTGTCGAGGTTGGGCGAGGGCCGCTCCGTCACCGCCTCGTGGAAGGCCGGGTCGATATAGTCCGGCCCCGACTTCGCCGCCCGCACCGCCACGCCCCGCGCCCGCAGCGCCGCCAGCAGCGCCAGCGCCACCGTCGTCTTGCCCGAGCCCGAGCGCGGCGCTGCCAGGATCAGGCCCTTCATGGCGTCTGGCCTTCCTGATCGGGCCGTTGGACCGGGAGGCGCTGCCTCCCGGACCCTCCGCTCAGGGGCACAGTGTGCCCCCGAGACC
>NZ_BDLP01000560.1:0-2033 GCF_001950415.1 Roseomonas sp. TAS13 | reverse complement strand
GGGCCTCGCGGCGCCGGCCCTGCTGCGCCTGCGACGGCGGGCGGAGGCGACCGGAAAGGCGCTCCGCCCAGCCCGCGCCACGGCGGAGTGACGGGGGCGGGGCGTTCCCCCCGGCGCCATCGCTTTATCAGGCGTTTTTTCGGACGTTCCAGAACAGCGCGTAGGGGGCCTTCAACGTGCCCGACAACGTGTCGCGATAGGCCGATGCCGAGGTCCACTGTCCGATGGGGATATAGGGCAGCGAGGTGAAGGCCTGCTGCTGGATCTCGCGGCAGATCGCCTGGGCGGCAGCGGTATCGGGCGCATCCATCCACTGGCCGCGCAGCGCCTCCAGCTTCGGGTCGTCCGGCCAGCCGGCCCAGGACGAGGCTCCGGCGGAACGCAGCGGATAGGAGCTGCCCGGCGTGGCCACGGAAAGCGAGGCCCAGGTGGTGACGAAGCAGTTCCAGCCACCCTGGTCGATCGGGTCCTTCTTCGCCATGCGGGACAGCATGGTGCCCCAGTCCATCACCTGGAAATCGATGTTCAGCCCCATCTTGGTGAGCTGGTCCAGCATTACCTGGCTGGCCGCCATGATCTGCGCCAGGTCGGAGGGCGCCATCATCACGATCCGCTCGCCCTTGTAGCCCGCCTCCTTCACCAGTTGCCGGGCACGGGCCAGGTCGCGCGGGCCGGCGAGCACGCCGAGCCTGGCATCGTTGGCCATCGGGCTGCCCTCGGGGAAGAAGCCGACCGGGACGTTGCCATAGGCCTTCTCCTCGCCCACGGCGGCGGCCACCACCTCCTCCTGGCTCACCCCCGGCAGCAGAGCCTGGCGCAGCTTCGGATTGTCGAAGGGCGGCAGGAGCTGGTTGAAGCGCAGGATGCCCAGGGCGCCGAAAACATCGAGCTTGTCGGTCTTCACTCCGGCGCTCTTCCGTAGCATCGGCAGCAGGTCGAGCAACGGGCGCTCCACCCAGTCCACCTCGCCCCGTTGCAGCGCGGCGGCGGCGGTGGCCGGGTCGGGCTGGGTGATCCAGTCGATCCGGTCGAAATGCGCCTGCTTGCCGCCACTCATCATGTCCGGCGCTTCCGCGCGGGGGCGGTAGCGGTCGAAGCGGGCATAGCCCGCATGCGCGCCGGTCTGCCACTCGTCGGCCAGGAAGCGGTAGGGGCCGCTGCCGATCACCTCCTTGATCTGCTGGCTGGCGGGAGTCTTCGCGATCCGCTCGGGCATGACGAAGACGCTGCGCGCGGCGATGGCGAAGAGCAGCAGGCCGAAGGGCTTGTTCAGCGCGAGCTGGAAGCGCCGGTCGTCGAGCGGCTTCGCCTCGACCAGGATGGCGGCGATGCTCTGACCGAACGGGTCCTTCTCCATCCAGCGGCGCAGCGAGGCGACGCAGTCCAGGGCGCGCACCGGCTCCCCGTCATGAAAGAACAGCCCCTCGCGCAGGGTGAAGGTCCAGACGCGCCGGTCCTCCGACAGCGTATGCCCCTCGCACATCTGCGGCTTCGGCTGCTGGTCCAGGGTCAGGCCATAGAGTGTGTCCCAGACCATGTAGCCATGGGTATAGGCCACCACCGCCGCGCTCCAGAGCGGGTCGATGGTGGAAAGGTCCACCGAGGGCACGAAGCGGAGGCGGCGGCTGCCCTCCGCCTGGGCGAGTGCCGGGCCGGCCAGGAGCGGCGCGGTGGCCAGGCCGGTGGCGGAGGCGAGAAAGCGGCGGCGGCGCATGAGGATCTCCTGGATCGGGAGGCAACACCTGCCGGCGCGACTTGCAAGCGCCGTGCCCCGCCCCCGCCGTCAGGCCGGGCGGCGGGGGCGCATGGCGTCACCGATCCAGGCCCAGGCGCCCAGCACGGCGCCCAGCATCCCCCAGCTGGCATTGTAGTTCAGCACCGCGATGACCCCGAGTGCCACGGCGGCGATGCGGGCGGGGGCCGGGCCACCGAGAAAGGCCCAGAGCCCCAGCAGCAGCGCCCCGGCGCCCCAGAGCTGCCAGTGCTGCAGCCAGAGCAGCGCCGCGCGCGGGCGGCAGGCCCTGTCTCTTGAT
>NZ_BDLP01000559.1:0-2037 GCF_001950415.1 Roseomonas sp. TAS13 | reverse complement strand
GCCATGGCCTCCGGCAGGTCGCGCGGCGAGGCGAGGTCGCGCGGGCGGTGGCGGATCTCCACCGGGAACATCCGCCCCGCGCTCTCGATCACCGGGGCGGGGCGGCCTTCCTCGCCGAGCAGGGTGGCGAAGCCGGCGGCGTCCAGCGTCGCGGACATGGCGACAAGGCGCAGCTCCGGCCGCAGGGCGCGTTGCAGGTCGAGGCAGAGGGCGAGGCCCAGATCGGTGTCGAGATGGCGCTCGTGCGCCTCGTCGAACAGGACGGCGGCCACGCCTTCCAGCCCGGGATCGGATTGCAGGCGGCGGACCAGCAGGCCCTCGGTCACGACCTCGATGCGGGTGGCGTCGGAGACGGCGCGGTCGAGCCGGGTGGTGAGGCCCACGGTCTGGCCCAGCGCCTCCCCCCGCAGGTCGGACATGCGCCGGGCGGCGGCGCGGGCGGCGAGGCGGCGGGGTTCCAGCACCAGGATGCGGCCATCGCCCAGCCAGGGCTCGTCCAGCAGGGACAGGGGGACCAGGGTGGTCTTGCCGGCGCCTGGCGGGGCGACCAGGACGGCGTTGGAAGCGTCGCGCAGGGCTGCCGCCAGGCGCGGCAGGGCTTCCGTGACGGGAAGTTCGGGGAGCATGTTGCCGTCAGATAGGCGCAAGCGTCGCGCTTTGTCACATGCCGAGGATTGCAAGGCGTTCATGTTGTCGCGTTTAGTGAGGCGTATGGCACAGGTGGTTGGCTTTCCGGGGATTCCGGCGGGAGGGAGGCTGGCGAGGCTGGCCCTGGCCGCCGCGATCCTCGTGGCCGCCCCTTTGATCCCGCCTCTGGTCGCGCCGGGCATTGGCTGGAACGGCGCGCAGGCCGCCGAATCCGCACCCGTCGCCTCGCCGCGCGCGACCGTGGTGCTGGCCAGCGAGATGGCGGCGGTGGCGCCGGGGCAGAGCTTCCGGCTGATGCTGCGGCAGAGACTGGCGCCGGGCTGGCACACCTACTGGACCAATCCGGGCGATGCGGGGCAGCCGCCGGAACTGGCGCTGGACCTGCCCGCAGGGGCCTCGGCCGGGCCGCTCCGGTTCCCGGCGCCGGAGCGCATTCCCTTCGGGCCGCTGGTGAATTTCGGCTATGAGGGGCGGGCGGATTTCCCGCTGACCGTGACAGTGCCGGGCGACCTGGCGCCGGGGCAGGTCTTCACCGTGCAGGGCAGCGGCAACTGGCTGGTCTGCGAGAAGGTCTGCATCCCGGAGGAAGGGAGCTTCCGCCTGGACCTGCCGGTGGAGGCGAAGCCGCGGCCGGATGCCGTGCTGTCGGCGGCCTTCGCCGAGGCCGAGGCGGCGCTGCCCAGGCCCTCGCCCTGGGCGGCGCGGGCGGGCTTCGACGGGCCGCGCGGCGCCATCGCGCTGGACGGGGCCGAACTGGGGCCCGGTGCGGTGAAGCAGGCCTTCTTCTTTCCGGCGGAGTGGGGCGCGGTGGACAATGCGGCGCCGCAGCCGCTGAGCCTGCGCGACGGGGGGCTGGTGCTGGGCCTGTCGCGGGGCCAGGGCGATGCGCCGAAGGAGCGGCTGGAAGGCGTCGTCGCCATCACCGACGCGGCCGGGACGCGCGCCGCCTATACGGTGTCGGCGGCGATCGGCCCGGTTCCCGTGGCGGCGGAGGGCGTGCCGGTGGGTGCCGCGGCGCCGGCGGCGGGCGGCGCCACGCCCCGGGCCGCCGTTCCCGGCATCGGCCCGTTGCAGACGGCTCCCTGGGCCATGCTTTGGGCGGCGTTGGGCGGGCTGCTGCTGAACCTGATGCCCTGCGTCTTCCCCATCCTGGCGATGAAGGCCATCGGGCTGGCCCGACTGTCGGGCGAGGCGCGGCGGCGGGTGCGGGTCCATGCCGCGAGCTATTGTGCCGGGGTGGTGCTGTCCTTCCTGGTGCTCGGCGGCGGGCTGCTGGCGCTGCGGGCGGCGGGGGGCGTGGCGGGCTGGGGCTTCCAGTTCACGCAGCCGGTCTTCGTGGCGGTGATGGCCTGGCTGATGCTGCTGGTCGGGCTGAACCTGTCCGGCGTC